>JACQYX010000053.1 GCA_016207985.1 Ignavibacteriales bacterium
TCTGATAGATTCACAAACTCTACGAGTTGCAAACTCATTTTTCTTTTTCTGGTCCTCAGGATTGCCCAAGCCGGTTTCTTCATGTGCCAAGCGCGCTAATTTTTCAGCAGCTTCATAGCCAGCATCAGCCATTACTCGGCAGATGCGGTCGACGCGTGTCTGATCGTATGCACGAAATTCTAATTGAGCTTGTTTAGCTTTCTGTACAAGCTCACGCATTTCCTGAATTGATTGGAGGTCTTTATCGAGTTGCATAATATAAATTACTTTACCGATGTTTTTCGCTTTAGTGATTTGATATATCGCAGCACATGAAGCTCGTATAGAGAGATATTATTCGGGAATTCTTTCTTCACATCTTTTTTAATTTTTTCAAATTCTTTCCGACTTATCTTCGCTTGTTTATATGCTTTTTCTAAATTGTACATAATCGTTTTCTAAAAATCTAACGGGGATACGATATCAATTGGTTTATAACCTTTAAGTGCATTGATGTAATTTACTTTTATCTTTGTTTTCCTTTTTACGATATGTTCAAAATTCCAGCTTACAAGTACGTTTACATTATTAATTGTTGCAATTGCAATATGAAGAGAATCACCGAAGTATTTTGATGAAAAAATGCCTTCTTCTATATACTCTTCAGCGAGAAATTCCACTTCATCAGTTAAAGGTAAAATACGAAAGGATCGGATGAATTTCAAAACTTCATTTTTCAGATTGCTATCGGAAATAAAAGATAACTCCTCAATTACCAGATCAGATATGCAAATTAAGAATTTAGACAAAGAGTTAAAAAAATCTTTGGTTTCTTTCATTCTTGGCTCAACTCTAGCGTCGAAATATGCACTAATTACGGAAGTATCAAGATATACCAGTTCACCTTTGTTCATAATCAATAATCATCAATAGTGCTTTTTATATTTGAGGTCTTCATCTAGTGCCATAAAATATTCCTTTGTGTAAACTTTGCGCTATTCACGGTTAATTTAACCGTAGAGGTCGCTGAGTGTTTAAGATAGATATCCTGTTTTCCAAAGAAACAATCCTGTTTTTTCATCCTGCTCACGAACTAATTCTTCGCCTTCGAATTCATCAATAAAAACTTCACACGCCCAAAGCTTTGTTCCGGACAACAGGTGTCCACCGAAAACTTTGCCTTGGGGATCACCGAGTAGAATATGGACATGCACAAACGGCTTTCCATCCCGGATACTCACATTACCGTGTAGGTTAAGAATCTCCATTCCACTGGTAAATTCCATCGAGTTGTACTTCTTAATATTCTGGTCATAGTATGCAACCACAGCGTGAGTTGTTGCGCCTATGCCATGAATTCGTCCGCAACGGATGTTTTCTTTCTGCACCAATTGCGTTAGTTCTTCCAGCAAATCAGAACCGTTTGGAAGTTGTCCGATGATTGTTCTTTTTAGTTTGTAATTGATCATTTGTAAATAGTCATTTGACCCTCACCCCATAGTCCCCTCTCCCCAATTGGGAGAGGGGATAAAGAGGAGAGGGTTTCAATTAAAGGTCAAACTTTCTTGATCAGAACTTTGTTTCCGATTTTGCAATTTAAAATGTTTATACACAAGTTCTGTCGCTTCTCTCCCGCGTGGTGTTCTTTTGAGAAATCCTTCCTGAATCAAGTACGGTTCGTATACTTCCTCAATCGTACCCGGTTCCTCACCGACTGCTACAGCGATTGTGTTAATGCCGACCGGTCCACCGTTATATTTCTCAATGATTGTAAGAAGGATTCGTCCTTCGCACCATCAGGTTTAATTTCAATTTCTAAAATTTTTGCAGAGCGTTTAATGATTTTTTCAAGCGATTCTGCTGGATAATAATCGAGTCGGTTAGAAACACCGAAACGTGAACGCAGAGGTGATGAAAGCAAACCTGCCCGCGTTGTGGCTCCGACAAGCGTGAAGTTGGGGAGATTCAATTGTACACTGCGCGCATTTGGTCCGCTGTCTATGACGATATCAATTTTAAAGTCTTCCATCGCTGAGTAGAGATATTCTTCGATGAGCGGATTCATCCGATGTATTTCATCGATGAAAAGAACATCACCTGCACTGAGATTTGTCAGGATACCGGCAAGATTGTATGGTTTATCGAGTGCCGGTCCTGATGTTGATTTGATCTGTGTACCCATTTCGTTCGCGATAATATATGCGAGTGTGGTTTTTCCCAAACCGGGAGGTCCGGTAAGGAGAACGTGATCTAAGCTTTCGCCGCGTTTATTTGCAGCGGTGATAAATATCTTGAGGTTATCGACAATCTTATCCTGTCCGACGAAATCTTCAAAGAGCAGCGGACGCAGAGTTTGATCGAGATCTGCTTCGTTCTCGAGTCGTTCGGGTGTTGTTGGGTCTACCCGCCTGGGCGGGTCTGTTCGTTTTGCCATACGATTGGAAATATACTGAGAATGGAGATGAAGAGCAAAAACGTCCAGCATGGTTCTGAGGAAGCTCTCAGACTGTGTGAAAACTATGAAAAGTCATTTTGAAGGAACGAAGTCCCGCAAAGTGGGAAGAAATCTGAACGAAAATTGAGACTCTTCGAGGGTGACTAAAAAGTAAATATGTGAATGTAATTCCCGAATGTTCCGCTTTCTAAATCCCGCTCGTGAGCGGAATCCAAGAGCAGGACTTCAATCGGCCTGCCCGCCTGCTTGCAGCAGGCAAGCAGCAGGCGGGGAATCCAGTAATTTGATAAAGTCTGAGCACTGGACTCCCGCTAAAGTCATGCGGGAGTGACATGAAAAGACTTTTTAGTCAACCACTTAGAGTGACAATTAGAGTTTTCACTCAGTCTGGACACTCTCTAATCAAATGTTTATAAAAGAATTCATACCCGCGGTCAGAATGACCAATCAACTGTTCTTATTCTGTGTCGTACTAATTTGATCAAGTCGGGAGCTTTGCTACATAATCTTTGGAAAAATCCTTAGGTTAGTTTCGAATTAAAAGTGATTGTAAAAGGGATTATTTGTTTGAAATATTTTATCGAATTGTTCCAACATGCGAGGATGTACACATCTTCAAGTTTAACCTCTTCCTTCGTATCCTCGGACATGCTTCTTAATATATGAATCACTATTTAAATGGACTCTTTGGCAGATTTCCTGGCATTCCTAATAAAGGGGAAATCGAGAGGATAAGGATAATTGAATTCTTTATAGAAAACCCCATCGAAATTGTAATTTTAAGCGTAAAATTAAGAATTAGTTGATTTAAAGCCAATTTCTCCAAATTTTTACTCCTCATTTCCAATCTCCGTCATTTGCCTACAGACAAAAAACATAATCTCAATAATGTGCAAGTTTATTGGATATTTGGCGTCTAACCAAATAATAAAAGCTTAAATCGTTTAAATTAAAATAGTATTTGATAGTAAGGAGAAAAAATGCGTTGCCTGTATATCATAAAGGGAATGCTGTTCATGCTCTTTATCATTTCCATGTCAATGGCACAGCCGAAGCTTCCCACCAAGGAGGAACGCTTGAAACAACTGAAGGAAAAGTTGGAGCTTACAAAAGAACAAGCTGCGAAGGTTGGAACGATTCTCGATTCGAATCAGAAAAAAGCAGACGTTTTGCAGGATAAAAAAGTAGGAGATCGCCGTCAGCACATGGAAGCGATGAAAGCGA
>JACQYX010000054.1 GCA_016207985.1 Ignavibacteriales bacterium
ACTGCTGACCGGTATTATTTCTTTCGCTCCATTGTTTAATGCGATCACAATCGATGTGCTTGCCCGAAGAACATCTATAACCACTATGTTTTTATCTTTCAATTGCATCTCATCCAGATGTGTGGGAGTGAAGTGAACAGAAACGTTGATATACTTTTGTGTCTGGTTCGTTTTCATTTTTTTATAAACGGAATCTTTACTACTTGTGCTGTTACATCTTTATTTCTTATAGAAATACTAAATGAGTTTCCCGGCTGGGAAAATGCAACCGGGACATATCCCATACCGATACCTTTATTGAGCACCGGAGAAACAGTCCCGCTTGTGACGTAACCGATCGAAGCCCCGTTCTTCCTTATCGCATATCCATGCCGGGGAAAAGCTTTCTCATCATCAATCTTAAAACCAATCAGCTTCCTCTCAATACTTTTTTCCTTTACCTTTATTAAAGCATCACGCCCGATAAAATCCCCCTTATCGAACTTTGTGATCCAGCCTAATCCCGCTTCAAGGGGATTCGTTGTTTTATCGATATCATTGCCGTATAAACAAAATCCCATTTCAAGACGAAGAGTATCTCTTGCTGCTAAACCAACAGGTCTGATACTATGCTCTTTTCCAGCTTCAATGATGGCATTCCAAACTCTTTCCGAAACGGCAATTGACGAATCGAAATAAAGCTCGAATCCCAGTTCACCTGTATAGCCCGTGCGAGAAACTATCATATCGATCCCAACCACATTTGTACGGATAAATGAATAATAAGGAATAGCTGAAAGATTCGCCCCCGTCAATTTCTGAAGTGTCACTAATGATTTAGGACCCTGGACTGCAAGAAGTGAGACTTCATCGCTCTTGTCGATAAACTCAACATGAAGATTGCCAACGTTGGATTTAATCCATTCAAAATCCTTTTGGACATTTGCACCATTGACGACTAACATGAAGTGCTCTCTCATACGATACACGAGAAGGTCATCAACAATGCCGCCATCGTTATAACACATCGCTGAATATTGAACTTTCCCTTCATTAAGCTTAGACGCATCATTCGTAATAACTCTTTGAACTAAAGACAATGCATCTTTACCCCGGATTTCAAATTCTCCCATATGTGAGACATCAAAAATTCCGACATGATTACGCACAGTTTTATGTTCATCGATGATGCCGCTGTACTGAATGGGCATCTCGAATCCGGCAAACTCAACAATCTTTGCACCGAACTGTTTATGTATGTTATAAAATGCTGTTTGCTTCATAATCTATTTCGGAACCTTTTTCCAATCAGCGAGAAATCTTTCGATACCGATATCTGTGAGTGGATGTTTGATGAGTTGTATCAAAACATTATAGGGAATCGTTGCGACATCAGCACCCATCATTGCAGCTTCAACGACATGCATTGGATGACGAATGCTTGCAACGAGTACTTGAGTATCAAATCCATAGTTACGGTATATAGTGACTATTTGAGAAATAAGCTCCATTCCACTCGTGCTGATATCGTCTAACCGCCCGACGAACGGACTGAGGAGATAAGCTCCTGCTTTTGCTGCTAACAGTGCCTGATTCGGCGAGAAACAAAGTGTAACGTTTGTACGAATTCCTTCGACTTTTAAACTCTTTACCGCCTTCAATCCGTCTTTGATTAAAGGCACCTTGATAACTATTTTACTATCGATCTTCGCAAGGTCACGCGCCTCACGCATCATGCCCTCATAATCGGTCGATATCACTTCTGCACTGATATCTCCATCAACGATCGCACAAATTTCCTTTAGAAGATCTTTAAAATTTTTCCCCTCCTTTGCAACTAAACTTGGATTGGTTGTTACACCGTCAAGAAGTCCCATACTCGCGGCTTCTTTAATTTCATTGATGTTTGCTGTGTCGATAAATATTTTCATTTATAATTCCTTTGATGATCAGGAAATATACTGGTCAGTAATATCTTTATTCTGTTTGATAGATGTAAAATGAAACTCTGCTATCGGCATCGATTCATCTTCTTTAAGCTTGATGCGGATGAAGTATTTAAACATCATTTTCATTTTCCGGCTGATTGTCCCCTCTCTGAGATAGTGGGCGATTGATGGATGAACTGTCAGTACTATCCTAAACTCACGTGATTCCGACTTGAAACGTCGGACCCACCCTCCAAGTCGATAAAATCGATAACGATGATACCTCCGATATCCCGCAGGCGGAGTTGACGGCAAATCTCTCTTGCCGCCTCAAGATTCGTGCGTAGTGAATTTAACTCTTGTTCCTTTTTGGCAGCATATCTTCCGCTGTTAACGTCAACAACGACCATCGCTTCCGTTTGTTCGATAATAATATATCCACCGCTTTTCAGCCACACCTTCCGACTGAGTGCTGTGGCAATTTCTTTTTCGATTCCAAATACATCGAATATCGGTTCTCGGTCTTTATACTGCTCGATTTTATCAACAAGATCAGGAGAGGTCGATTTCACGTATGTTCGAATTTCCTTGAACAATTTCTTTGAATCAACAACGATGCGATCGACAGATTCAGTAAAGAGGTCTCTGATCACGCTTGATGTAGTTGCCATATCCTTGTACAGCAACGCTGGTGCGTCTTCTGATTTGATACTTTTTTCAATCTCTTGCCAAGTTGAAACGAGATTATTTAAGTCTTGCTTCAGGGTAGCTTCGTCTTGTTCTTGAGCAACAGTTCTAATTATCGTTCCGAATCCTGGCGGAAGCAAATTTTTAACGATTCGTCTCAATCGCCGCTTTTCTTTAAAACTTTGAAGACGTTTCGAAACCCCAACTTTTCCATCAAAAGGAAGAAGTACAAGAAAGCGACCCGGTATCGAGACTTCAGAAGTTACACGTACACCTTTTCTGCCGACAGGTTCTTTCGTTACCTGTACTAGTATATCCTGTCCACGTTTTATGTCGGGGATTTTGCGTTGATCTCCAGTATCCTGGTTCCATCTTCGAGGGGGTATCTGAGGGATCGATGTTGTTCTATGTGCTGGTGGAGTTGTCACCGAAGTTTGTTGGTCATCTCCATTCGAATCACCTTCGTCATTATCTTCATCGACATCGACATCAGAATCTTCATCACCTATGAGAGATGAATATTCAGCAAAGGTACTTCCGATATCTGAAAAATGAAGGAAAGCATCTTGTTTCAATCCAAGATCGATGAAGGCAGCCCTAATTCCGGGCGTTACTTTAGCAACTTTCCCCAGGTAAATATCGCCGACCATCCGCTCTTTCTCTGGGGTTTCAACAAAGAGCTCGGCTAACCGCTTATCCTCCGTTATTGCAATTCGGATCTCGTTCGCGGTCGCATTGATAATGATTTCTTTTCTCATAATATAAACTTCGTTCCTCCGGACCCTCTACTGATGTAATAAAATTATTAAACCAATGCGTAGGGTCCATGAATGAATAAAAAAGGCAACTACACCAGCGGATCGATGCCGTGGCGAAGTCTTGGAACGAAGTGAGGAAACGGGTTATATATGTAGAAAAAACTCGTAAAATTAAAACGCCCAACATCGTTGACCAGAGACCTGTTGCTAAAAAATTTATGATT
>JACQYX010000055.1:0-1638 GCA_016207985.1 Ignavibacteriales bacterium
TTATATTCACTGTTAGCAAGTTGTTCTAATCTGTCGGTTCCTGTACTCATGATGATATTTATTAAGATTACTTATGCAGCTTTTTTATTTGTCTTTGGTAAAGTAAATTCCGGGTAGTTTAAAACCCATGATTGATGGTCGATCCGCTTGAATATTTTCCCTTGTTCAAATACAGTCACAATTTCTTTTGCAATATTTTCAGCTATTTGATATTTAGTTTTCATTCCATGTTCTTTCAGAAACGACATGATCCCGTAGTGGAAGTCTCGGAAGAAAATATTTGAATTATGGATTAATATGAAATTCGATCTTAAGTATTTAAGAAACTCTGCTTGGTTATTTAAGATGAAATCAACCTCTTTCATAATCGCTCGCTCTTAATTTTGCATAACTTTGTTTGATGAACGTCTAAAAGGTCGGGAGATATTTCGGAGTTTATTCACGTTTTCAATCACGCGATCGATCGTGTATTCCACTTCTGCTTCTGTCGTAAATCGTCCTAATCCGAACCGTATGGCAGAATGAAGCCGATCGTTCGAAACACCCAATGCTTTCAAAACATGCGAAGGCTCAGGATCGGCTGTACTGCATGCTGAGCCGGTTGAAACCGCAATATCTTTCAGACTCATCATTAACGCATTATCTTCGACATGAATAAAACTTATATTTAAATTGTTCGGAAGTCTATTAGTTGGGTGTCCGTTTAGAAAAACATCTTCAAGCGAATTTGTGAATGCATCATACATTTTATGGCGTAGATATCTTAAACGGTTTGCTTCTTCATTCATAGATAGAATCGATAATTCCAATGCTTTCGCTGAACCAACGATTGCCGGTACGTTCAGAGTGCCCGATCTGATTCCTCTCTCGTGTCCACCACCATCCATCTGCATTGTTAATTTGATCTTCGGCTTAGAATTTCTTACGAATAAAACACCAATGCCTTTTGGACCATACATTTTATGACCGGAAAACGACATGAGATCGATATTCGTATCGAAGATGTCGACCGGAATTTTCCCAACGGCTTGTGTAGCATCTGTGTGGAAGAATACACCTTTATCACGACAGAGTTTTCCGATTGACGGAAGATCTTGAATTGTTCCGATTTCATTATTACCCGTCATAATCGAAACGAGTAAGGTTTTGGAAGTGATAGAATCTGAAAGTCGGTTTAAATCGATAGTACCATATTCATCAACAGGCAGATATGTAACTTGGAAACCTGATTTTTCCAATCTTCTACAAGGATCGAGAACCGATTTATGTTCCGTTGAGACTGTTATGATGTGACTGCCTTTTTGGTGCCATGCTTCAGCAATTCCTTTGAGTGCAAGATTGTTTGATTCAGTAGCCCCGCTTGTGAAGATAATTTCTCTCGCTTCAACTCCAAGATATTTTGCTATTGCAGCGCGGGAAGTTTCAACAGCTTCCGCTGCAATCCATCCAAACTGATGTTGGCGACTTGCAGGATTTCCGAATTTCTCCGTGAAATATGGCAGCATTACTTCGACAACCCGTGGATCAACAGGAGTGGTTGCGTGATAGTCCATATAAATTGGGAGTTTCATTAAAACATTTCCATGACGGATAATTCGTCTAAGACTTTATTTATATTGCTTTGGAGTTTGACAAGTG
>JACQYX010000055.1:1791-5520 GCA_016207985.1 Ignavibacteriales bacterium
TTCAATCGCGTGAATAATCTCTGCAACTTTCATTTCCTGAGGATTTCTCATCAACATATATCCACCGTTGATTCCTTGGTACGAAACAATGAATCCTTGCTTGGCAAGCTTCTGCATTATCTTTGCGAGTAATTCGTAGGGGATTTGATATTTCTCTGCAATATCCTTTGCAGTAAACATCTGCCCTCTATCGCCCGATGCCATGTGCTTGATGGCGATTAGACCGTATTCAACTTTTTTCGATAATTGAAACATAAAATTTCCATATATTAAATCCGACTATTAAAGTCTTATTTTACACCAAAAAAAGATTCCGTTTCCGGAATCTTCTTTCGGTTAATTGCAAAAACTTATTAGTTCATGCTGATTTTCAGACGGCGATTCTCCGCCTGGGGTCCGTGCAAACTTACTTCGACTTTATCAAGATCGATATGGACAACTTCTTCGCAGTATGCACAGATTTTGGTGACCTGACGATCAAAGTTGATGGGGTTACCACAACAGGGACAACTGGTAATAACGAGTCCGATCACCTTGGCTTTTGCCTTCACTATACATCATCCTTTCAAAAATACTGAAAAATTGCTGATTTCCACGGTTTGGGGATTTTATTATCCGTAAATATAAACAAAAATTTTCGAAAAACAATCCCCCAAAGGAATTAAATTTTCTTTAAGTGTGTTACATCACATTAGACGTATAGAAACGCTGTAAGATTCATTTTTTACAAAATTTTTCTGTTTTTTCTTGCCAATCGATTATTTTCTAAGTATTATAAGCAAGTCTATGAATATTGGAATTGCATGTTATCCAACATATGGGGGTAGTGGTGTAGTCGCCTCTGAGCTGGGGAAAGCCCTTGCCCAGAGGGGGCACAAGATTCACTTTATCAGTTATGCCATGCCTTTCCGGTTAGACGGATTTATAGAAAATATTTTTTATCATGAGGTCGAGATTTCGAACTATCCACTTTTCGATTTTCCTCTATACACTCCGGCATTGGCAAGTAAAATTGTTGAAGTTGCCCAATTCGAGAAATTGGATTTAATCCACGCTCACTATGCCATTCCTCATGCAATCAGTGCTTATCTCGGTAAACAAATACTATCAGGTAAATCAATAAAGATTGTAACCACATTACATGGAACTGATATCACATTGGTTGGCTTGGAGCCAAGTTATCTGCCTGTCATGAAATATCAGAATATTTCACTTAGCCAAACAAAAGTTGCCGTTAAAATTACTATTAATCGGAGACGGTCCGGCGCGCTCAAACTGCGAACAGCTCGTGAGGGAGTTAAACATTATCGATGATGTGAAATTTTTAGGAAAACAGGTTGAGTTGGTACCTATTCTTTCTGCCACTGATTTATTTCTTATTCCGAGTCAATCTGAAAGTTTTGGATTATCTGCTCTTGAAGCTATGGCGTGCGAAATTCCCGTGATTGCATCAAGTGTCGGTGGATTACCCGAGCTTGTGATTCACGGGGAAACAGGTTATATATCTGAAATCGGTGACATCGAACGCATGGCAAAATATGTAATCGATCTCTTAAGCAATAATATAAAGTATAAAATGTTTGCCGCGGCAAGCCGAAAACGAGCAGTGGATTTCTTTCATCTCGATAAAGTCGTTGATCAGTACGAAATATTTTACAAAAAAATCCTATCTGAAAAATCGCCTCTATAAATCTTTTCTTTCAGATTGAAACAAATCAATAAAAATTCTGTAAATTAGTCCTATATTTTTAGTTCTTTAGTTAATATCTAAATTACTCCTATTGAAACGACATGAGACCTGTTTACTTCATCATATTCTTTACGGTATTTTTTGCAGTCTACGGTTTAATAAATTATTATATCCTTGTCCGGAGTCTGCAGTCTTTTTCTCTTAATTCCAACATTCGTCCATATTACATCGTACTTTTTATTTTTGTAGCCCTGTCCTTCCTAATAGGCAGGATACTCGAAAATTATTGGTTGACACCCCTGAGTAAAACTTTCGTATGGGTCGGGGCGTTTTGGCTTGCTGCGATGCTTTATTTTTTCTTAGGCATATTGTTGTTAGATATTATTCGATTTATAAACCATCTTTTTCCATTCTTTCCTAAAATAATAACATCCGAATATATAAGAGTAAAAGCGTATACAGGAATTGGTTTTTCAATTGTTGTCTTCGTCCTTCTAATATTTGGTCACTTGAATGCTATATCACCGAAGATCGAGGATATTCAAATTAAGGTCGCGAAAAAGAGTCGAGGAATGAAATCCATCAACATAGTCGTTGCTTCCGACATCCATCTTGGCTCGATAATCGGAAAGAAACGATTTGATAAGATAGTTTCGGCGATCAATAGTTTGAAGCCGGATATCGTACTTCTTCCGGGCGATATCGTCGATGAAGATTTAGCACCTGTAATAAAAGAAAACCTTGGCGAGAGTCTTCGCAGTATCGAATCACGGTATGGTGTATATGCAGTTACCGGAAATCATGAGTACATCGGCGGGGTAGAAGATGCATGCAGCTATTTGAAAGAAAATGGAGTAAAAGTGCTTCGTGATCAATGTATTTTTGTCAACAATACACTTTATCTCATCGGTAGAGAAGATCGGAGTATCAATCGATTTACCGCTAATGGGAGAGAATCATTAAATGATTTAATGAATAATGTTGATAAACAATTGCCGATAGTTTTAATGGATCATCAGCCGTTCCAGCTTGAAGAGGCGAAAGATGCAGGCATTGATCTCCAGCTTTCCGGTCATACACATCATGGGCAGCTCTGGCCTCTTAATTATATCACGAACGCTGTTTATGAGAATAGCTGGGGATATCGAAATAACAGCACCGTACATTATTATATTTCTTCGGGTGTCGGGACGTGGGGTCCGCCTATCCGGATCGGCAATCATCCCGAAATTGTTCGTATATCTCTTGAGTTTGAATAATTATTTCTTGAGTGTCTTGCTTTAGATTCGAAAAACTTGTATTTTCTTACAGTAGGATTAATCTAAATTTTCATCACAAAGGATTTTAATGAATAAGAAACTTAGAAATGCTCAGAAGAAACATCGTAAGAATGTTCGGCGAATAAAAGCGAGACAGAAAACAATGCTCGCTGCTAAGAAGAGCTCCCAGCCGACTGCTTCAGAATAAGTATCAGGGTATCTGTTAGATACCCTTTTTATTTCATAGATAATCAGATTCTCTGTAAAGGGATGATCCAGACATCAACAATGACATATAGATTCGGTTCTGTGTTATATGATCTGAATTCTAGAACTCATATCATGGGGATCATTAACGTTACTCCAGATTCATTTTCAGACGGCGGGAGATATGTTAACGTGAATCTCGCTTTGCATCATGCGATGAAAATGGTCGAGGAAGGTGCGGATTTCATAGATGTAGGCGGTGAATCGACGAGACCCGGTTCGGAACCGATTTCTCTTGATGAGGAATTGCATCGCGTGATTCCTGTGATCGAGCAAATAGTCAATTCAACTCGAATTCCAATATCAATCGATACTTATAAATCTGAAGTTGCGAAACGCGCCATCGATGCTGGTGCTGAAATTGTAAATGATATTTCAGGACTGCATTTCGATCCGAAAATCGCTGAGGTAGCAGCTTCGCATCAAGCTTCGGTTATTCTGATGCATATCAAAGGGATACCGAGAACGATGCAGGTAAATCCCGAATACACGAATCTTATTGAAGATATTTGC
>JACQYX010000055.1:5614-8786 GCA_016207985.1 Ignavibacteriales bacterium
TATCCTTGATCCGGGTATAGGGTTTGGTAAAACAGTTGAGCATAATCTGGAAATTCTAAAAAGACTAGAGGAATTTAAAAAGTTTGGATTCCCGGTATTAATCGGACCGTCTCGGAAATCTTTTATCGGAAAAATATTAAATGTTCCGGTAGATCAGCGTCTTGAAGGAACTATGGCTGCGGTTGCTGTAGGTATTATGAATGGTGCGAACATCGTGCGTGTTCACGATGTCAGAGAAGTAAAACGTGTCGCTCAAATCGTTGAGGCGATCATACGGACCTAATCGATAATTATAAGATCTAATCATGGAACTATTCAAAATCGGATTCATCTCTGTAACAATTGTTGATGTATTGGATATCCTACTCGTCTCTTTCATTTTCTATCGGCTTTATATGATAATGAGAGGGACTGTTGCCGCTCAGATTTTTGTAGGATTGATACTAATTTTAGCATTCTCATTCGTTGCACAAGCTACCAATCTGAAAGCGATGAATTGGATATTACGCACTCTCACCGATATCTGGGTGATTGCCTTTATTATTCTGTTCCAACCCGAGTTAAGGAGATTATTGATTCTTTTAGGGAGGAATAGGATTATTCGTTCGTTTATGAAACTCGATGTTGAAGAATCCATCGAAGAAGTTGTTGGCGCTTCTGCCGAGCTAGCGCGTAAACATCATGGTATGCTTGTGGTGATCGTGCGTTCGACAGGTTTACACACCTTCGTAGATACCGGTACACCGCTGCAAGCACGAATTAGTAAAGCCCTTCTTGTATCGATCTTTAATCCAAGATCGCCGCTACACGACGGAGCCGTGATCGTTCATGACCGCATCGTGGAAGCCGCACGTGTAACGCTGCCATTATCACAAACAGCGACTATCGGAGATACAATCCTTGGTATGAGACATCGAGCTGCTTTAGGTATTTCGGAGCAAGCCGATGTAATAGCCGTTCTCGTTTCGGAAGAAACAGGGAAAATGTCGATAGCAGATAACGGTATTCTCATACGGGGTCTGACAACCCAGGAACTTCGCCACGAATTATACACCCGTTTATCTATGCAATCCGATAAATCTGCACGATCGGTGTGGCGGTTCTTAAAAGTACAAAGTTAAAACAAACTTATCTTATGATTAAACATACGCCGTCCAAGACAATATCTCCTCGTTTCGATTATGATCTGAAGCACTGGAGGTTAGAAAGGGAGATAAGGTTCTTGAAATTGGAACGGGCTCAGGTTATCAGGCTGCAATACTTGCTGAAATGGGAACACGAGTGTATACCATCGAGCGCAACATGGACCTTCTTAATACAGCCCGTAAACGATTGGAAAAGTTGGGTTATCAGATCGTATCGAAATGCGGCGACGGAACGATCGGTTGGAAAGAATTCGCACCGTATGACGGTATTATTGTTACAGCAGGTGCACCCGAAGCCCCAAAGCCACTTCTTGACCAACTTGCCGATGGCGGTATTCTTGTCATCCCAATCGGAGATATCGATATCCAAAACATTCACATCATCAAAAGAGTCGGAGATCATTTCGAGACCAGAGAAGCGATCGGTTTTAAATTTGTACCGCTCATCGGAAGAAAAGGGTGGAAGTGAAAATAGATGTCAGATTTCAGATCTAAGATTTTTTTTTTTTTTTTTTCAGCTACTTGTCCTCGTTGGTCCTACTGCATCAGGGAAAACACCGATTTCATTATCGATCGCTGAACGTTTGAACGGTGAAATAATCTCTGCCGATTCACGTCAAGTTTATAAATTCATGGATATTGGAACGGCAAAACCAACTCGCGATGAAAGAAAAAGAGTGAGACACTATTTCGTCGATGAAATTTTACCTGATCGAGAGTTTAACGCAGGTGAGTTTGGTAAAAAGGGTCGTTTGATCATTGATGAAATAATTCAAAGAGGAAAAACGCCAATTGTTGTTGGTGGTTCCGGTTTATACATACAAGCACTCGTTGATGGTTTTTTCGATGGACCTTCAGCCGATCAAACCATCAGGCATCAGTTGACTCAGAGGATGAAAGAAATTGGGGCAGAAAAGCTGCTCGAAGAATTGAAGAGAATAGATCCAATTGCAGCGGCATCGATGCTGCCAAGCAATACAAGAAGGATTATTCGCGCATTAGAAGTATACAAGATCACCGGTATGCCGATATCTGAATTACATAAATCTCGGTTTACTATAAATTTTTCAGCCGTCTTTGTCGGACTTCATTGGGAGCGACAAGAACTATATGAGCGGATTAATCGGCGTGTCGATTATATGCTGGAGAAGGGATTGATAGATGAAGTTAAAAATTTACAAGAGCGTGGCTATTCATCGGGTTTAAATGCGCTTCAAACAGTGGGATATAAGGAAGTATTCGACTATCTGCAAGGTAAAAATAATTATATGAGGATGGTCGAGTTAATCAAACAAAATTCGAGGAGATATGCTAAACGCCAATTGACGTGGTTTAAAAGAGACAAACGAATTAAGTGGTTTGATGTTCAAAGTGATAAAAATTTTCCTTTGGTTGCAGCTTCAATTTGTGAATATTTCAATAAGCTGAGACAACAATTTTAGTTTTGAATTTAGACGTGCTTTTGTTATCTTGATTTTGATTTCGGGGCGTGGCTCAGCCCGGCTAGAGCGCTTGGTTCGGGACCAAGAGGTCGGCGGTTCAAATCCGCCCGCCCCGACCATTAAGTCTCGGGATATCGATATATATGCAAAGCACTTGAATATTATATCTTAAATCATGAACTATTTAAATTATCCTCTTACCGAATGAATATTCTCATCGTCGAAGACAATTTAGCCCATCAGAAAATCACGGAGTATGTTCTCAGGAAGAACAACGTGCCTGCGAAGTTTTTCGTCGTACGCGACGGACAAGAAGTGCTCGATTACTTATATCGAAAGGATGGATTTACAGATATTAATAAATACCCAATGCCAGATTTGATTCTTCTCTATCTGAACCTACCGAAACGAGACGGACGGGAAGTATTAAAGCTGCTCAAAGAGGATACAAATCCAAAAAATATTCCGATTGTAATTGTCAGCACATCCGACCGTGAAGAAGATATTAACTATGCATACTAGTTGGGAGTGGTTGGATACATCAGCAAGTCGATTGGATTCGATAAGTTCAGCGCTGAGCTTGGT
>JACQYX010000122.1 GCA_016207985.1 Ignavibacteriales bacterium
CCCGTTTGCTTGCATACTTTGCATCCCTCTCCTTTACATAGGAAACATGTAATATCCATCTCAGCACTCGGTTCTGTAAAGGGAAAGAAACTTGGACGGAATCGATATCTAAGATTGCTTCCATAAAATTGTTTTGCAAAAGCAACCAACGTCCCTTTCAATTCACTGAAAGTTACGCCAGTATCAACATATAATCCCTCGACCTGGTGAAAGAGACAATAACTTCTGGCACTGATTGCTTCATTTCTATATACTCTACCGGGAATGATTACCCTGATAGGCGGCTGCTGTTTCTCCATTACTCTGATTTGAACAGGTGAGGTATGAGTTCTTAACAATACCTTATCTGTTATGAAGAAAGTATCCTGCATATCACGCGCCGGATGATCGGGTGGAAAATTCAACGCTTCGAAGTTGTGGTAATCATCCTCGATCTCCGGACCTGTAGCTACATCGAATCCCATCCTGAAGAATATTCGTTTTATCTCGTCTAATGTCTGAGTTAACGGATGCTGAGAACCGATCCAGCTCCGACGTCCGGGAAGAGTTAAGTCTACTGTGGCTTTAACGCTCGACTGACCTTCTTCGAATGCTCGTTTCTTATCGTCAAACATTGTTTGGACAACAAGTCGAAGCTCGTTTAATCGCTTACCGATTATCGGCTTATCTTTATCTGAGACTGACTTCAGACCATCAAATAAATTGGCGATCAATCCTTTCCGGGCGAGATATTTCACTCGAAATAAATCCAGATTCTGGAGATTCGTCACCAACTTGATATCTGAAACGGCAGCTTGTTCGATTTCTTTGATTTTTTCTAACATAATATTTGAATGGTAGAAAATAAAAAAATCTGCCAACTTTAAGTTTCAATGTAATGAAGGCAGATTTCTATCTACCTTCAACCGATCTACGGCTGAAGGTAGATTATACATTAGCGAATTTGACAACTGCTCCGAAAGCCTCGGGGCTTCGGGTTGCTAAATCAGCCAACACTCTTCGATTAATCTCAATACCTTTTTTATTGAGTGCTTCGATTAATTTCGAATAGGTTGTTCCGTGTTGTCTTGCAGCGGCATTAATACGAGTAATCCAGAGTGTTCGGAATTCTCGTTTCTTGGTTCTTCGATCACGGTAAGCGTGCTGTTCAGCTTTATCTAAATGGTGTTTCGCAACCGTGAGGACTTTACTTCTCGCACCCCAGTAACCTTTCGCTCGCGCTAATATGCGTTTGCGTCGGCGATGGGAGGCAACTTTATTCTGCGAACGTGGCATAAGTTGCTCTTTTCTCCTTTCTTAATTTGTTCATTAGTTAAGTTATGTTGAATAGCTATTAAAACTATGATTGAATCATCATCTCAATTTTCTTCTGTTCCTGTTCCGAGATCAATGTCGCTTTCCGTAGATGACGTTTCCTCTTGCTCGACTTTGATGAGAGGATGTGACTACGAAAGGCTTTGTGTCGCTTATATTTTCCTGAAGCTGTTCTTTTAAAACGTTTCTTAGCTCCGGATGTCGTTTTCATCTTCGTTTTATTTATCACTCTTTCCTTGAGTTTCTGGCTGTTTTTGTTTTTTTTCTGATTTTTTCTTTGAACTTCTATCGGGAGCGAAGATCATTCCCATATTTTTCCCCTCCAATTTTGCTACTTGCTCTACTTTGCCAATATCCGATAACTTTTCCGCGAGCCGATGAAGGAGCTCCTCTCCTTGCTCTGTGTAAGTTATTTCCCGACCCTTAAATACGACCGTCGCTTTTACTTTGTGTCCTTCTTCTAAGAACTTCCGAGCATGCCGCGCTTTAAATTCGAAATCATGAATATCGGTGTTTGGGTGAAAGCGAAGTTCCTTGACCTGAGTAACCTGCTGATGTTTGCGCTGGAGTTTATCCTTATTTGTCTGTTCATATTTGTACTTCCCGAAGTCCATGATTTTACAAACAGGGGGCGAAGCATTGGGAACGATTTCAATTAAGTCTAAACCACGTTGACGCGCGATTTTCAACGCTTCAGCTGGATGCATTATACCGACCTGTCCCTTCTCATTAATCACACGAATTTGGGAAGTTCGGATTTCTTCGTTTATTCTGACACGATCTGTTCCTTTTATGGCAATTCTCCTATGATGTTAATGATCTTTCTGAAATTTCCTTTGTGAGCTTTTTGATAAATTGATCGATCCTGATTTCACCGAGGTCACCTTTTTTATGCTGACGAAGTGCTATCGTATTGTTGTTTTTTTCTTTCTCACCAACTACCAGCATATAAGGCACCTTCTTTGTCTCCCACTCGCGTATTTTATAATTCACTTTCTCATTTCGTTCATCAATCTCAACTCGTACATTTTCTCTTTTAAGCAGATTATAAATTTTCCGTCCATAATCAACATGGGCATCGGTGATTGGCAGAACAACTGCCTGAACCGGCGATAACCATGTAGGGAACGAGCCGGTAAAATGTTCAGTAATGATTCCCATGAACCGCTCAAACGATCCAAAGATAGCACGATGTATTGCCACCGGTCTTTGTCGTGAACCATCCTCTGCGATATATTCAAGTTCAAATCTCTCGGGCAGCATTACAAAATCAAGCTGGATGGTTGCAATCTGCCATTCTCTTCCTATTGCATCTTCGATTTGGACATCGATTTTAGGTCCGTAAAAGGCACCATCCTTCGGTTTCAAGTTATATTTTATATTATTAAATTCCAATGCTTTTTTCAAACCGGCTTCAGCTGCTTCCCAAAGTTTAGGATTACCCATCGCACCATCCGGCTTGGTCGATAAATTATATCTCGGTTTCAATCCGAAGATAGCATAAAATCGTTCAACGATATTTATTAAAGCATTAATTTCATCGAGAAGCTGATC
>JACQYX010000123.1:0-8504 GCA_016207985.1 Ignavibacteriales bacterium
GTACGGCGGATCGGCAAAAATCAAATCGAATTGATCGTCCGTCCTCTTTAAGAAAGTCACAGCATCATCATGCACTATCTGACAGTTTTTTAGACAATCGAGAGATTCCGCATTCTCTTCAACTATATCGAGAGCATCGTTGCTTTCATCAACGAAAACGACTTCCTTTGCCCCACGGCTAAGGGCTTCAAAGCCGAGATTGCCGCTTCCGGCGAATAAATCCAATACTTTCGCACCCTCAAGCTGTAACCGGTTTTGCAGCATATCAAAGATAGTGGTCTTTATTCTATCAGTTGCCGGACGGATATGTCGGTCGCTGATGGACGATATAAGACGACCCTTATATTTTCCAGTGATGATTCTCATCTCATCGCTTCCTTAATGCAACACCTGTACAGGCGGCAAACAAATGTTTACGCCCATCGAAGCTGTTAATATTCTCTATCGATGGAGCCATGATCAGCCGCCGAAATGGATCCAAGTATTGTATGTGAGTATCAAAAGAGTCTTTCAATAAGTGTACTATTTCCGGCGCCATTTTGGGACCGCAGCAGTATATCTCGCTCAGCGTGATGTCCTGAAGCTGTTGATGTAAAATCTTCTTGATTAAGTCGGCTGAGGATGTTAATCCATATTCGTACTTAATCAACCGCCCGTTATTTTTTGGCAGCCAACGCTTCCTGAATCTTGTATATCTTTACCCTTTTGACCGCGACAACGAGTAAATCTGCTACCTGCTCGCGTGCATTAAGGCGGAGAATGTGCAAGTCGTAAACATAATCCTTAGCTTGATAATCAGTAATGAAATTAGAAAGCTCCCAATGGACATGCTCATTCTGTTCAGCTTGTGTTAGTGTTATATCCATAGGAAATCTATGGAGTACGATTGAAGCGGAATCGAGAGCAACGGATACTTTTGTTATCTTCTTGAGTATTCGTGAATTTGGATTTAAAACTTTCGAAAGAAACCACAACTCATCACCGGAAGTATTTGTGAATTCTTCGATATGAAGGAGCTTCGTTTCCGTTTCACGAATTTCGAAAACGGCAAGATGTGCGAGTTTACCAGAGACGCTGATTCCTGCAATAATCTCTTTTGCCATGATTATTTTTTAATAGTTAGATATGGTGATAGACGGTCAAATTTTTTCTTTCCGATGCCTTTAACGTTGAGGAGATCGTTAATATCGCTGAATGGTCCTCGTTGCTGCCGATACTCGATTATCCGTTTCGCCATAGCTTCCCCGATGCCGGGAAGTCCGATTAACTCCTCAAGTGTGGCTTTGTTAATATCGATCTTAACGGTAGGATTAATAACACCTGACACATGTACATTTGAATTTGTTAAGGTATCATTATTCTCGGTTGCTATTGAACCTGAATCGATTAAGCCCTGAGACCGCGCTGTAAATTCAGAGTCCAACATCGAATAGTCGTACTTTGGATTTGAGCCGTGTGACGATTTAAATATCTTGATTCCAATACCTATTACGAAAGCGAAGACGAGAAACAAGATGACTTTGCTTTCTGTTTGCGTAAAACCGAAAGATTGACTGAATTTCGTTAGTAAGTTCATTATTTAAGAAAAAATATCTTTCATTTTTTCGAAGAAACTTTTATCAGAATGTGCCGACTTATCTCCTTCGTGCGGTTGAATATTCTCGCTCTTCGAGAGACCTTTAAGCAACTCTTTATCTTCCTTTGATAGATGAGTTGGAATCCAAACGTTGACACGCACGAGCTGATCGCCGGCATAATTACTACGCAAGTTTGGAATTCCCTTTCCCCGCATCCGAAGGATTTTACCGGATTGTGTACCAGGCTCGATTTTCAGTTTTGCTCGACCGCTTAAGGTAGGCACCTCGATATCCGTACCCAACACTGCTTGCGGATAACTGATGAGTAAATCTAAAATCACATCATCGCCATCGCGTGTGAAAATTCTATGAGGTTCTTCTTCAATCACAACAATTAAATCACCCGGTTCCCCACCCCGCTGACCGGCATTACCTTGATTATGCAACGGTATATAATTCCCTTCCGATACACCTGCCGGAACATTTACCTTTATCGTTGTTTCACCGTGAACTCTACCTTCACCATTGCAACCAGTGCAACGTTCTTTGATAACCCGACCTTCCCCCCCGCAATTACTGCACGTAGTAACACTAACAAATTGTCCGAAGACTGAACGAGAGACCTGGCGGATCTCGCCGTTGCCATTACATGCCGGGCATGTTGTTTTCGCAGTTCCAGCTTTCGCACCACTGCCGTTGCATATATCACACGTCTTCCACCGTTTCACTTTAAGTTTCTTTTCCACACCTGTTACGATTTCCTCGAGCGTCATCTTCAGCCGGATTTTTAAGTCGGAACCTGGTATTCCTACTTGTGCGCGGCTACGGGAGGATGTACGACCGCCTACGAAGACATCATCGAAAATACTGCCACCAAATCCGGCTCCGAATATGTCGCTGAAATGTCTGAAGATATCGTCGAAGTTCGCATACGTATGGAAATCGGCACCGGCACGTAAGCCATCGTGACCAAACTGGTCGTAACGCTGCCGTTTATTCGCATCACTCAAAACTTCATATGCTTCCGCCGCTTCTTTAAATCGCTCCTCTGCACTTCAATGCTGCTTTCCTATATGCTTTTTTAATTTCTTCTTGAGAAGCATACTGATTGATTTCTAATATTTCATAATAATCGCGTTTTGACATTTTATTTTCTTAATCCGTTTCAGAGATATTATTTTTTTGAATCGGCTCGACACCGCTTTGTGAATCGGCTGATACTATAACTTTAGCATGACGAAGAACCTTATCGTGCAGCATGTAACCTTTCTCAACTTCCTGAATAACGGTATGCGGCGGATATTCTTCCGTTTGTATTTGAAGTAATGCATCGTGAAGATGGGGATCGAATGGCTGCCCTATCACCTCCATCGATTTTACTCCCTGTAGCTCAAGAATCCTTTTAAACTTACTAAATATTAGCTCGACTCCTTTTATTATGCTTTCATTATCGACCGTCGAGTCTTCAGACTTTTTCACTTTCAGTGATCGTTCAAAATCATCTAAAACCGGAAGCAGCTTCTCGAGCAATTCTTCATTAGCGAATTTCACGAGATTAACATAATCGTTCTCGATACGTTTTTTGTAATTCTCGAAATCCGCCACCTTACGAAGTAATTGATCTTTATATTGATTAAGGTTCTTCTCTAAATCAGCGAGCTTAGCGTTCAGTAAATCTACCTCACTCAAATCCGAAAGCTGGCTCTGTGCTTCTGGATTCGATGGCTCTGAAAACTCTGGCTCGGGTTCTTTTATATCATCATCTTGCATAACTATCTGGATTATCTATATCAATGTGGAATATTTTATTATAATTCAATAAATAATAACCATTTTCGTTATCTTTGTCAAGGGAATGAAAAATAAAATTAAATAATTGTTCCGCACGTCTTATTAGACCAGCCATATCAAAAGAATCATAGCACAAATTAAATCGGAAAAAAGCTCGGAAGAAGCCACTGGTTGTTAGAAGATTTCATTCTTGCTTCTCTCTCAACTTCTTCTGATATTAAAGGGAAAACATGGAATTTCCACCGGAAAATATTAAAGACAGGATTATCAAATTTATCGCCAGAGATAATATTCGTGATAGCATAATCGTTAAGATATCGATCGGTATCCTGATAATATTTCTTGGTGTTTTAATGTTCCCACATCCTGAGGACATAGAATACCGCTACAATGTAGGAAATGTGTGGGTAGATAAAGATTTAATTGCCCCTTTCGCATTTCCGATTTATAAAGACCTAAGACAATATGAACACGAGCGTCAAGCAGCGATTCGGACAGTCTTTCCGGTCTTCGAATGGAAAAAGAATATTAATCAATCATGTATCGACAGTCTGAAATCGACAGTTCGATTACTCTCTCAGGCTGCCAATGGATTTTTACGCTGGTCAAAGAGTCGGACCCAGACAGATTCTCTAACTTACGTTGATTTATCGAGAGCTTTACCGTTTGCTGTCTCAACTAATGAGTGGAATTTCTTGGCTCGTCTTCAGGATTCGAAGAAAAAAAGTGTCTCCGCTGTAACCCAAGAATTTGAACAACTACTCGTGCTTGCTTTAAATGACGTTTTACAAAAGGGTATTATCGACAGAGTGAAATCGAAACAACTTCATTCCACGATTGCAGCCCGTCAGAGAATAACAGAAGATTTACTCCGATACGAAGAGATATATGATGTAGACGAAGCTTTAAGTGTTATCGGCACGAGAATCAGCTCGGTATTCGAGACTACAATCGAAGCAGAAATTGCCACAAAAATCTGCCGGGCAGTGATTCGACCCAATCTATTGTTCGATCAAGCAGCAACGAACCTCTCGATTCAAATGGCAGTGGATAATGTTCCACGCACAATCGGATTCGTGCAATCGAACGAACGAATTGTAAGCAAGCATGATCCAATCACTGAAGAAATTAAATTGAAATTGGATTCCTACCGAAGAGCAAAATTAGACATGGGAGCAAATGCTAATAACTGGAAACATTGGCTTGGGGCTACACTGCATATATCGATTATCATAAGTTTATTCTCATTATATCTTTCTCTTTTCCGTAAAAAGCTCTTTGCTGATAATGGGAAATTAATGCTTATCGGACTTCTGATATTATTTGAAATGATCTTAGCATATTTATCTCTGATCATACAGATCCAGGAACCACTTCAATATCTAATTTTTGTCCCGGCAGCATCGATGTTGTTCGCAATCATATTCGATTCAAGAGTTGCTTTCTATGGAACGGTGACGATTGCGTTCCTCATTGGTGGGATTCGCAGCAACGACTATATTCTCACTCTCTCCTCCATCGTTGCCGGTGCTTTAGGTGCGTATACCGTCAGGGATATCCGAAACCGAACACAGATTTTCTTATCTATGATCTATATTTTTATTGGCTACGCAATTTCTATTGTCGCTTTGTCATTAGAGCAGCTCGAAAACATATCTCAAATCTTTACTGAAATATCATTTGCACTCGCCAACTCCATACTATCGCCTGTATTAACATATGCATTATTGATTTTCTTCGAACGAGTATTTCGTGTTACTACCGATTTGACTTTACTCGAGTTATCCGATTTCAACCATCCATTACTCCGAGAACTCTCAGAAAAAACACCGGGGACATTCCACCATAGCGTCTCAATTGGGAATTTAGCAGAAGCCGCTGCGGAAGCAATCGGCGCAAATCCGATACTGGCAAGGGTCGGTGGTTATTATCATGACATTGGGAAAATACTAAAACCGGAATACTTCGTCGAGAATCAGGTTGGACCACACAGCCGCCATAGTCGGTTGAGGCCACGTATGAGCGCCTTGATTATTTCTTCGCATGTTCGAGAAGGTATCGAATTAGGTAGAGAAAAGGGCTTGCCTGAGGTAGTCATCGATTTTATTCCTCAACATCACGGTACAACCCGAATCTCTTATTTTTTCGATAAAGCTTTAAAACAAGCGACGAAGCGTCCGACAAAAGATGCGATCCGCGAGGAAGACTTCTTATACCCGGGACCAAAGCCTCAGACAAAAGAGACCGGAATTGTCATGCTTGCAGATTCGATTGAAGCTGCTACTCGCACCCTCACCGAGCTAACTCCACAAAAACTTGAAGCGGCAACAGAGAATATGATAAAGCACCGATTCATGGACGGGCAGCTCGATGAATGTGAATTGACTCTCCGTGATTTAACTAAAATCAGAGAAGCGTTCTTGAAAATACTTCTCGGCACTCATCATCAGCGAATAAAGTACCCTGATGAGCATAAAGAAGAAATTAGCTCGGCTGCAATCAAAACAGAACAGCCGGCTGAAGAAAAATTTTCCGAAAGCTCAGTACAGGAAACAACGGTGAAAGAAGACATACAGGTTCAACCCCCTATGCCGGGAACCCCATCCAATATTGCTGCATCAAAGGATCAAACATCCGATGCAAAACAAATGAATAATGAACAAACTTCGGCTAAGAATTTATGAATGAGCATTTGCGGTCTTATATTCATTATTTAGAATTAGAAAAGAACGCTTCTCTTAATACTATCTTATCTTACAATATCGACCTTAAAAGATACATTGCTTTTCTTGGGGGGAAAGGCATTATAAATCCATCTAAGATTAGAGAGAAGGATTTTTCAGCATATTTGAGTGTACTCCGCGAGATGGGATTATCACCGGCAAGTATTTCTAGAAATTTATCGTCTATTAAAATGTTTCATAAGTTTTTAGTCGGTGAAGGGATTACAAAATATAATCCAACCGAGAATATTGAAACCCCAAAACTATCGAAGCAGCTTCCGGATGTGCTCAACCAAGATGAGATTGAGGCAATTCTGAATCAGCCAAATCCGATTGATCCTTTGGCGATACGCGATAGAGCAATCCTCGAAACAATGTATGCAACCGGAATGCGGGTAACAGAAGTGATAACACTGAAACAATCGGATATTTATTACGACGAGGGGATCGTGAAGGTGTTCGGTAAAGGATCGAAAGAGAGATTAGTGCCGATCGGAAAGTCGGCATTGAAATGGATAAATAAGTATCTTCAGGAAGTCAGAAGTTCACTATCGATCCACGGTAGTGGAAGGGATGTTTTATTTTTAAATGCCCGGGGAAAACCCATCTCTCGAATGGCTGTCTGGACCATAGTTAAAACTTATACGATCAAAGCCGGAATCAAGAAGGAAGTACATCCGCACACCTTTCGGCATTCGTTTGCAACCCACCTTCTCGAAGGCGGCGCTGATTTGCGAGCGGTTCAGGAAATGTTAGGACACTCCGATATTTCAACAACACAAATTTATACTCACATCGACAGAGAATACTTGAAAGAAGTTCATCGAACGTTTCACCCAAGAGGATAGTATGCACGAAAAAGTCTCCCCAAAATCACTCAATGATCTCCGTCTCGACACTCTCGGTATCGACACGATGGTTCCGCTGCTCGATGGCACAAAGCAGCGATATATCTTCTTAGACAATGCTGCGAGCACACCGACATTCAGGAGTGTGTTGAAATGTATCGAAGACTTTTTGCCGTGGTATTCAGGTGTTCATAGGGGAACAGGATTCAAATCACTCATTGCCACCGAGCTTTACGATCACGCACACGATATCATAGGGAATTTCGTGAATGCCGATCGCTCTTCTAATGTAGTAATCCTCGTAAAAAATTCGACGGAAGCGATTAACAAACTCAGCAACCGTTTGAACTTATCGAATGAAGATGTTGTCATCTCTACGATTATGGAGCATCACTCGAACGATTTACCATGGCGGAAACATTGTAAAGTCGTTCATATTAATGTTGAAGACGATGGGCATTTAAAAATTGATGATCTCAAATCTTCAATAAAGGTAAACGAAGGGAAGCTTAAATTAGTTGCGATCAACGGTGCATCGAACATCACCGGAATCTGTAATCCTATTTACGATATTGCTCGTTGGACGCATGAAGCGGGAGCCACGATCTTTGTCGACGCTGCACAGCTTGCACCACATCGGGCAATCGATATTTTACCGAATGATGATCCTTCACATATCGATTTCATCGCCTTCTCGGCTCATAAAATGTACGCACCATTCGGGACTGGTGTACTTATCGGACCGAGAGAAGTATTCGAGAAAGGTGAGCCGGATACAGTCGGCGGCGGCGTTGTGACAGCAGTATCACTCGATGAAGTTTATTGGAGTGCACCACCCGATAAAGACGAAGCAGGCAGTCCCAATGTGGTCGGAGCGATTGCTTTGGCAAAAGTAATTACTGTACTTGAAGAAGTCGGGATGGATACGATTACCGCTCATGAGACCGAACTACTTGAATACGCATACGAGCGGCTCAAGAGAATTCCAAAAGTTATTCTTTATGGTCCATCAGACAACTTGAAAAATAAAGTTGGAGTTATCACATTCAACGTAGAGGGAATGCACAATGCACTTGTTGCGGCAATATTCGGTGCTGAGGGTGGTATCGGATTGCGTAATGGCTGTTTTTGTGCACACCCGTACGTAAAACGATTACTCAAGATTAGTCCTGAAGAAGATCGAAGATTGACAATAGAAATGATTTCAGGTGATAAGACGAATATTCCCGGTTTAGTGAGAGCTTACCTTGGATGTTACAATAACAAAGAAGACCTCGATAGATTCATTGAGATGCTCACCCGAATAGCAGCCGGAAAATATCGCGGTGAATATATCATGAATGCCAAAACGGGAACATTTTCAGTGAAGGGATACAAGCCCGATTTCGAAAGATGTTTCTCATTTGGTGAATCAGAACGCCGCCATGTTGAACGCTTCCGATCTGAAGCATCCTAGGAAATATTCATAGACTTCCGTTTGAAATATTTATGACCGAACACTTATACATCCTCCCAATACTTCTCTTCTCTGTCGTCATTCATGAGCTTGCTCATGGCTGGACGGC
>JACQYX010000123.1:8530-10813 GCA_016207985.1 Ignavibacteriales bacterium
TGGAGATCCAACAGCGAAAGCCATGGGACGGTTAACACTCAATCCCATACCGCACATTGATTTAGTCGGGTCGATTCTCGTTCCAATGTTTTCACTCTTTGTTGCCGGACAGATTTTTATCGCCTGGGCAAAACCGGTCCCGGTTAATCCAATGAACTTCTCCAATTATCGGCGAGACGATATTCTTGTGTCGGTAGTTGGACCATTATCGAACTTCGTTCTGGCATTTATTTGTACAATCGCTTTCATTATTGTTGGATTAGTGAGTCCGTTATTCGTCAGCTTAAATCCTATGTTCGAGCAAGGATTCAATTTCCTGTTAAGCATGTTTGCAGGAGGAATAACACTCAATATCGTCTTAGCGGTTTTCAATTTAATCCCGATTCCACCTCTTGATGGCTCACACGTTGTGGCAGCAATGCTTCCGGAAGAGATGAGCGAGCGTTACCAAAGGATCGGATTCTTTGGAATTTTTATAATAATTATTTTAATGCGGTGGGCACCGTTTCATTTTTTGTTCAGCAAGATCATAAGTATTCTGATATTTCCATTTCATATGATAATCAATCTTTTTTTCTAAGCGATTTATGAACAGCAACCACCGAATCGTTGTTTTAGCTGAGGAGAAATTCGGACATCTGACATCTAAAACTGCAAATCAAGCTATACGCTATATACCTGAACAAATTGTCGGTATCATCGATCGTACGCAGGCAGGTAAATCGGCTCAGGAGGTGATCGGTTTCGGTGGAAATATTCCGATCTTACAAAATCTTCAACATGCTCTTGAATACAACCCGAATACATTGCTCATCGGTATCGCACCAACCGGCGGTCGATTACCTGAAACGTGGCGACCTATTATTAATGAAGCAATTGAAAATAAACTGTCTATTATCAGTGGACTTCATACATATTTATCTGATGATCTTGAATTTTCAAACCATGCAAAAAAATGTAACGTTCAATTAATTGATCTCAGAAAAGTTCCACCAGAATATGAAGTCGTTGCAAAAGGATTATGGAAAAATCGAATTGCGAAAACAATCCTCACGGTTGGAACAGATTGTAATGTTGGTAAAATGACTGCATCGTTGGAACTCCATCGAGAATTTATGAGACGTGGCTTGAAATCCGACTTCGTTGCAACCGGACAAACCGGCATTCTGCTTTCGGGTAAAGGTGTTTGCGTGGATTCACTCGTGGGTGATTATATCGCCGGAGCTATAGAATTAGAAGTCGATAATTCAGCAAAATCAGGCGCTGAATTTATTCATGTTGAAGGCCAGGGATCACTCACACATCAAGGTTATTCAAGTGTTACACTTGGCTTGATGCATGGAGTAATGCCCGATGCGATGATTCTCGTTCATCACCCGATCCGCAAGGTGGATGATTACGGATTTTCTCTTGAGAATATAAAAAATCTGATTGAACTGCATGAGACGATTTTAAAACCGTTTAAAGTATCGAAAATCATCGGCATCACTATGAATACAGTAAAGATGACACAAGAACAAATCCGGGAAGCGAAGATTACACTCGAGCACCAAACCGGATTACCAACCGCTGATGTACTCACTTCGGATGTCAGTATTCTCGCTGACGCAATCATCAAAAGAAAATTCCCTGTAGAAAAACTTCGACTGCTTGCTTCAGCAAAGTCGGCAGGGACAACAATCGTTTTTAACGGTCAGTCGGTTGATGTTGACAAGTTGACAAAGGAAAGTTTTAAAGGAATAGATATAGCAATATTTTCCGCGGGTGGAGCAATTAGTAAAGAGTTTGCACCTTATGCGGTTAAGGACGGAGCGCTTGTAATCGATAACAGCAGTGCATGGCGGATGGAGCCGGATGTCCCACTTGTTGTCCCGGAAGTTAATCCTCAAGATATCTTCAAACATAAAGGAATAATTGCTAACCCGAACTGCTCAACTATCCAGTTAGTCGTCGTATTAAAACCGCTTCATGATAAATGGCGAGTGAAGCGTGTGGTTGTGTCGACGTATCAAGGAATAACAGGCGCCGGCAAGAAAGCTGTTGACCAGCTTGAGGGAGAGCTGGCAAAAAGAACAAATGTTGAAAAGAAGTTTCCTCACCCAATTGCCTATAATGTGCTGCCGCAGATTGATGTTTTTGTTGATGGAGGTTATACAAAAGAAGAAGTGAAGATGGTCGGCGAGACAAAGAAGATCATGGGAGATAATTCAATTCAGGTAACCGCAACATGTGTTCGTGTACCGGTGATTGGCGGACACAGCGAATCAGTGAACATTGCGTTTG
>JACQYX010000124.1 GCA_016207985.1 Ignavibacteriales bacterium
AAGATATGGTCGGATTAAAATCATCGAAGCTCCGGTCGTGCCGAGGAAGTTGGATGTAACCGCTCCTATGCCAAGCAGCGTAACATTCGCTATCGGTGTAGACTTGCCTTTGATACGAATGTGAATTCCTCCTGAGACTACAAAGAGCGAACCGATGAGAATGATAAAGCTGAGGTATTCTATGCCCGTGTGCAGTATACGACCCGAATTCTGCAAGAAAAATACGTAATAAACAACCGAAATTGCCCCTAAAACGACTGAAACATGTGGATAGTACTTCTCCCACCAATGACGGTTTATGAAGGGTATAATCGCAATTGAAAGCAATAATAAGACAAACGGAAAAATCATCAAGGGATTGACAGGAACAACCTCATATCCTTCATTAGCAAAGGCAGAAATCGTTCCTAACAAGGTCAATGTGAGTACGATGAGAAATCGTCTTAGGACAAGATGCTTCATTTTACTTGAGCGTTTATTGAAACGCCTGATTGCTCTGAAGTTGCTAAACGCGGAAGTGGTTTTTGTGTTAAAGTTGAAACGATTTGTTTTGTTGTCGATGCAGATTGTTTGAGGAATGTATTCGGATAAACTCCGATCCAAACAATAAACACTAACACGGGAACGAGAACAGCTATCTCACGTTTCGAAAGATCGAGAAGATTATTGTTGAGAGGATTTGTGATTTTACCAAATATCACTCGCTGATACATCCACAATAGGTAAACTGCTGCGAAGATAACTCCGGTTGCCGCAAAGATTGTGAACCATTGGCTTAAGAATGGTGATCGGAAAGAACCAAGAAGAATTAGAAACTCTCCAACGAATCCATTGAGTCCCGGTAATCCAATTGATGACAGCGATACAATCATGAAGAAAGTCGAAAAGAGTGGCATAACCTTAGCTAATCCACCGAACTCGACAATCTCACGTGTATGCCTGCGTTCGTAAATCATTCCAACAATTAAAAAGAGAGCTCCAGTTGATAATCCATGATTGACCATCTGTATGATCGCGCCCTGGATGCCTTCTTCGGTGAGAGCAAAAATTCCAAGCACAACAAAACCCAAATGACTGACTGATGAATACGCAACGAGCTTTTTTATATCTGTTTGAACCATTGAGACAAGCGCGCCATAAATTATACCAATGACAGCGAGCGAAGCCATGTATGGCATGAATTCCATAGTTGCCTGGGGAAACAGCGGGATTGAAAAACGAAGTAGACCGTACGTTCCCATTTTCAAGAGAACACCTGCGAGAATTACACTTCCAGCGGTTGGTGCTTCAACGTGTGCATCGGGTAACCATGTATGGAATGGGAATAATGGAACCTTGATTGCAAAGCTGAGAGTGAATGCAAGAAACATCCACGACTGAATCGTCACCGGAATTGTTGGACCGATGTTATAAAGCTGCATCAAATCGGTTGTGAATTGTCCATTCGGTTGTGTAGACGCGTAATATCCGAGCCAGATAATCGCGACGAGCATCAATAAGCTGCCAAACATTGTGTAGATGAAGAATTTTATAGCGGCATAAATTCTATTCCCTCCACCCCACACACCGATGATGAAGTACATCGGGATCAACATTGCTTCCCAGAAAACATAGAAGAGGAACATATCTAATGCGCTAAAAACGCCAAGCATTCCAACTTCGAGGAAGAGCATCATGATGGTATATTCCTTTACACGCTTTTCGATAGATTTCCAGGAAGAGAGCAATGCGATTGGTGTTAGGAATGTTGTCAACATTACAAGGAGTAGCGATAGCCCATCAATGCCCACGTTGTAAGAGATATTCAATCCAGAAATCCAGAGAACTTTATGTTGGAATTGAATACCCGGATTGGCTGCATCGAATCCAATGTACAATAACAACGAGAGTATAAACGTTAGTACGCTCATAGCCATTCCAAAAACTTTAATCGCTGTTACTTTTTTGCGATCATAGAAAAAGATCAATATCCCGCCGACAAGCGGAAGAAAAATTGTATATGTGAGAAGATTAGACATTAAACTCTTTATTAAATTTTTATTTACCCTCTCCTTGTCACAACGTGACATCCCTCTCCCAATTTGGGAGATGGATTATAGGGTGAGGGTTTCATCTGAATATCAATATTCCTAAAATTATAATTATTCCTACAACAAACACCATTGCATAGTTCTGCACAGCACCGAATTGAATTTTTCGCATCCCACTACTTACCCAGGCAGTTAACTTTGCTGAGCCGTTCACAATTCCATCGATTATCCCGACATCGAATCCTTTCCACAGCAGTTTATCGGAACCTTTAACGATTGGTGTCACTACAGTAGTATCGTAAACTTCATCAACGAAATATTTATTCCACAACAACTTGTGCATACTTCTGAATGATGCCGCATACTTCTCTACCATCTCGGGCTTTTGCAGATATAACTTCCGGGCAAAATATATTCCTGCAACACCTACAAGCACTGAGAGAATCATCAATATATATTCAGCAGTTAAGCTTGAATGATGACCGCTTGCTAAATGTAAATTAGCTCGTTCAAAAACTGGCTCGAGCCATTGCTCGATTGCATTACCACCACCAAGTGCATGTGGGATTCCAACAAATCCACCGATGACAGAAAGCACGGCGAGAATTATCAACGGCACAGTCATAACTTTTGGCGCTTCATGTGGATGTTTATCGTGCGACCAGCGTTCTTTTCCTTCAAAGGTTAACGAGACAAGTCGGAACATGTAGAATGCAGTTAATCCAGCGGTTATCCAACCGAGTATAAAATATATTACAGAACCTTCGGAGAATGCTTTCCATAATATCTCATCCTTACTGAAGAAACCGGAAAGAGGTGGAATCCCGGCGATTGCTAAAGCTGCTATAAAAAATGTCATATATGTTGTCGGCATCTTTGATTTAAGTCCACCCATATTTTGGATGTCTTGTTCTTCGTGTATAGCATGGATGACTGCGCCGGCACCAAGGAATAAAAGTGCCTTGAAGAAAGCATGAGTCATGACATGGAATATTCCTGATGCAAACGCACCTACACCGAGACCGAGGAACATGTATCCAAGCTGACTGATAGTTGAGTATGCAAGAATTTTTTTAATATCATTCTGTACCAATCCCATTGTTGCCGCAAAGAATGCAGTCGCAATTCCAATGATTGCAACAATCTCCATAGAAGCTGGTGCAAGAGCATAGAGAACCGAACATCGTGCAACCATATACACGCCGGCTGTTACCATAGTTGCAGCATGGATAAGAGCGCTCACGGGTGTTGGACCTGCCATCGCATCCGGCAGCCAAACAAAGAGAGGAATCTGTGCCGATTTCCCTGTTGCACCAAGAAATAATAATAACGTAATCCAAAACATTGTCTGATCACCAGACATGGTAACTGCGGATGCACGGCTAAAGACATCTTCAAATGTTAAACTTCCAAACAGTTTGAAGATTAGGAACATAGCAATCAGGAAACCAAAATCTCCTATTCGATTTACGATAAATGCTTTCTTCGCAGCATCACTGGTTGTTGCTTCACCCGGTTTGTATCCGCCGGTATCAAATTTCTTATCATGCCAGAAGCCGATAAGAAGGTATGAACAAAGTCCAACTCCCTCCCAGCCAAGGAACATGAGAAGAAAATTATCTGCAAGCACGAGATTCAACATCATGAAGATGAATAAATTCAGGTATGCAAAGAATCTCCAGAATCCCTTATCTCCGTGCATGTAACCTATTGAATAGACATGAATCAGGAAACCAACTCCTGTAACAATCAGCGTCATCAATATAGAAAGCTGGTCAACCTGATAAGCTGCGCTGATAGATAGCGAGCCGGCAGCAATCCAACTAAATATTGTAACGATGTGTATGTAGGGAGCGAATTGGATCATTTGATCATTTTTTCATTGAATCATTTAGTCATTGAATCATTTTTCTTCCTGATACCTTTTGCGGTATATTGGGAAGCGGCGAAGATGGCTAATAATTCATTCGCTTCTTGCAATATGTTACTCATTTTTTCTTTCTTAATAATTTTAGTATCAATTAGTAGCTCTAACCAAAGAACGGTCTCATCAGTTTCTTCAACTACAGTTCCCATTTTTGAAATAAATTCGACTTTTGATCTTGCCCGACACGCGGCACGATAATTTGATGCTATCGATGTACCGGATCGAAGAATTTGCTTTCCGATAGTCCTCGCCTCATCTGTCCGGGGCAGAGATCGAAAGAGATTCACGATTCTAATCGCAAATTGCTTTGTTCTCTCCTTTAATTGTTCTGCTTGTGTCATAATTCAATTCTTCAATGAATCAATCATCAATGATTCAATCATATATCACCACTTCATAATATTAATTTCATCAATATTCACTGTCATCTTGTTGCGGAAGAGAGCGATGATGATTGCCAGTCCAACGGCGGCTTCTGCTGCCGCAACTGCCATTACGAAAAACACAAGTATCTGTCCGGTCGCATTTCCATGAAATGCTGAGAATGCTACTAACGTGAGATTCACCGAATTCAACATCAACTCTATGCACATGAATACAATAATTGCATTACGTCTTGTCAGTACACCGACAACTCCTATCGAGAACATGATTGCGCTCAGTGCCAAGTAATAATTCAACGGGATTTCTGTTAAATTGAAGTTCATTGGAATTTTTTCTTAGCCAATACTATAACACCAACTATCGCCGCCAGAAGCAGCAGGGAAGTAATTTCAAAAGGTAAAATGAATTCTGTGTATAACGATTTACCGATAGATTCGACCGTACCAATCTCTACTGCTCTTGGATGCATAGAAGAAAAACCATATCCAAGAGGTAATCCTAATCCAATCATGATTTCCAGCAAAACAATCCCCGATAAAACATAAGCTATCGTTTTTTTAAAATTCATTTTTTCGGTAAGCCGACTTTCATCGCCCAAATTTAAAAGCATAATTACAAAGAGAAACAACACCATTATCGCACCTGCATATACGAGGATTTGTATAATTGCAATGAACTGAGCATGAAGGATAAGATAGATGAGAGCAAGGCAGAAAAAGTTCACAATCAAGAACAGCACACTCTTGATTGGGTTGCGTTGAGTTATCATCAATATCGCTGAAACTACAGCAGATACAGCTATGAAGAAGAAAAAGATTACTTCAAAATTCATTCAATGTATGGAATCTGAAAAAAGGTATTTTGAAGATAAGAAAATTTCCAACAATTTTCAAAAGAAATAATAGTGAGCACTGATTTGAGGTAAAGGTAATATTGTTCCATCCGTGAAATAGGTAAACAATAATTCACACGAGATATAAAATGGCTCAAGTTTCCTAAGTTCACCACCGATCCCAATACCAATTCGAAAAGGTCCGGTCAGCTCATTATTATTTGATCCTTTGTAAAAGTATCCAATCGCCCCAGCGCCAAAAAATCTTGCAGTCTGCCCACGAACAAAATCGTACTGAAATTCTCCACCGATGTTATACAATGTTTTATTATCTGCTTTTATTATCCCGGCGACAATTTGATAAGAATAATCTCCAGGAAGATGATGGCGGAAACTTAAGCCAAAACCGCTGGCTATTCCGGCAGAAAAGCCCAAACCGTAAACCGATTCTCCGATTTGTTCTGTAGCCTGCTTTGGCTCAGAAACTTGGGCATTGCTGAATGTTACTATTGATATAATCGCGATGATTGAAATGATGAATTTCATAGTGTTCTTCATTGCTATCTCATTTTGATAAGATTCCATAATTCTATTAAACTTGGTCGTTTTCCATATGAGAG
>JACQYX010000146.1 GCA_016207985.1 Ignavibacteriales bacterium
AAAACGGCGATAATCATTATCGGCAACAAAGCATATCTCGAAGCTCTCATCTTTTGTAGCGGTTTTTAATTCATACTTTGCAGCGATCTCCCGTACCTCCGATTTCTTAAACTCACCAAGCGGAAAAAGTGTTTTATTCAATGCCTCTTGAGTCAATCCCCACAGTGCATATGTTTGATCTTTCACTTCATCCTTCGAACGGAGGATATTAAATCGTCGCGCCGCTTCGTCATATGCTACCCGTGCATAGTGACCCGTTGCGATGTAGTCGGCACCCAAGCTTTCTGCTTTTTTCAGCAAGCCATCCCATTTGATTTTTTGATTGCAGATTACACAAGGATTCGGTGTTCGTCCGCTTTTATATTCATCAATAAAATTGTCGATAACCTCTTTAATAAATTTTTCTGAGAAATCGATTATATAATGTGGAATTCCTAACTTCACGGCAACCATGCGTGCGTCGTTAAACGAATCCAATCCACAACAGCTCGATTCTCGAAAGACATTCCCGCCGACTTCCTCGTAGTTGAACATCTTCATCGTTACACCGATTACCTTATAACCCTCTTCGAGAAGCAAAGCTGTGGCGACTGAAGAATCGACTCCACCGCTCATTGCAATGACTACTGTTTTATGTGTCATATATTTTGTAATAAACTAAGATATAATGTTATGTAATAATACTCATCCCTCTCCCTCCCCTCTCTGGTGGTTGAGTTCATCATAATAGCATTACAGCAACCAGTGGTTAATTGAGTACTGGTTGCGTTACCTCAGTTAAGATATTAATATTTGTAGGAAGAACAAAAAAATATAAGGGAGGGAATAGGGGTGCCGAAGTAGTGAAGTATTTAAACCAATCAAATCCAGTATAGAATATTTATTACATTTTTAGATCCATCTGAAAACTGATTCGATCATCGTGATTGGTCAGAAGTTGATCCAAACCCGTCCCGATTCTTTTCACATCATCTCTAATGTGGTCTGAATATTTAGCTGATAATTCACATCCTTCCAACAATTCGTACTTGACAATCAGATACCATCGAACACCTCTCCCGTAGAGTATCGGTTGAGAAAGTACACCCTCTAAATCCCTTTCATATTCGTATATTCCTGAGTCGTATGAATCGGTTTTAAAAAATGCAATTCTTAAATTTAACCATAATTGTTTGATAGGAGAATAGACCAAGTCTTGATAGGTGATCGATCCTTTCTCATTCTCTCCGTATTCTCTCTTTAAAAAAGTCATCTCGTATCTTCCTCTAACGATTACTTGACTCGATATCCGATAGTCGATATTCATTCTATAATTTTGTTTAGATTTCATTCCCTCCACTCTCCGAGTAAAGCCGAACTCATCATAAATGATATACGATTGTGTTGTACTTTTTTTATGATAGCGACAAACGATATCAATTTTATTGATCGGTTTAAGTTTGATCTGTGCAAGGATATCATTTCCATTCGAAGGAAAGAGCTGGTTATTACTTTGAGGAAATGAGAAAAGATCACAATATGAAGTTAAAGCTAAAAACTGAACCGGCTTCATCTCTACACCGAGATAAAATCCACGCTCATTTTCAGAACGTTCCCCGAATGCTAAACCATGCAAGTTGACGAATTGGTCAGGATAATTTCTAATCGACATAATGATACGGATCGTGTTTTTCGGATTGATAAGAATACCGGACGTTCCAGCGATTCGATTATTACTTTTTGCCCACTCACCAAATAATGAAAGAGCCGAGAGTGATAAGCTGTAATCGAGAGCAAAAAATTGAAAAACATCCCCATGGGAATATGCACCATCATGAAGAAGAAGTGGATTCGAGAATATCGACTTGTACCAAGTAAGACCGAACGTGTTTTGATCAGAGAGATAATAATTACAATGAAGCCCGAATATTGTCTCAGAGACATTATTTTTCTTACTCGCCTCCGATTCTGTTCGGAAATATCCCAGAGTATAAAGACTTGTTATGTTACCCAAAGAATCAATCGAAGCACTTCTAAATCTGCGGCTATAGAATAGTGTTGTTGAAATATCTTTATAGTTAGATTCAAATGCAGCACCGCGCAAGAATTCATTCTCACCTGAAGATAAATACGGTCTTAAACCATTTCCATTTCTTCTTGCAGGTAAAACAACATCAGCACCTTTAGCTATATCGTAACTTCGCCAGAGGACCATCCCTTGCCCTTCTTCTATGTAGTAATCACCGATAATACATTTTTCAAACGGGCCGACTTTCGATAGGACAATGTTACCCGTCATAAAATCAACGATCTTTTTTTCGCCTGCATCTTTCTCGGTTAAAAATCCGCCCGAGAAGTGATCGCCATGCTGGAATTTTACCCTCTCATATAATTTTAATGATGAACCCCTGTACGCACCTTCTCGAAAACCGATTGATGGCTCAAGATGCCTGCCGAAGCGAGAACGCACCTGTATTTTCGAGGTCAATATTTCATTAAAAAGAAAATCGAATATCGGAGAGTCTTCCCCTGTTTGTTCACCCAAAGTTTCTAAATGCTCTTCCGTCAATAAAGTATCTTGAACACTCGTAGCATCAGTTTGTGGTAAAGTAAAATCGATCGCGATAAAAAGGAGAACGAAAACTATAAGGCATCTCATACGATTCATTTATCTCCCCAATCTATCGTTAACGAAAAACAGTGCGTCCATCCCAATTCATTTTGTGATGCGAAGCCGTAATCGAGGCGAAAATTCAGAAAACGAAAACCAATTCCAGTGGTAAACTCTGTCGGTAAATTCATCCAGCCGCCACGTAGAGCCGCTGCTTCGATACGATTGTAAAAGTCTGTGGAAGCTTCTCGCGTGTGCTACCTATCGTCGGAGAATTAATATTTTTCAGGAAAACACCCCAACTAATTCTATCGAACGATTTAACAAGAACACCGAGATCGACACCCAAAGCTGCGTCTGAGCCATAATTATCGATGTGAACTGAATGATAATTCAAATTCACACCGAGATGAACACCGGCGATAGATCTTGCATACGAGACTATACCCGAATATTCCCGATACAACTCGAAACCGAATTTTCTCAATGAAAATCCAATCACTCCAAATCTCAATGGTATTGCAGCGGCGGCTGAAGCTGTCGAGAGTTCTGTTAACCCAAACGGCTGGGGTGAATAATAAAATGATACCTGATAACTCGTTAGCTGGGAAAGACCTGCAGTATTATAGCTGATTGCCCAGATATCGTCGGCTAAGCCGGTATACGCACTGCCAAGCGAGAAGGGACGTACGCCTAATTCAGTTCGTTCAAAGCCAGCATAACAAGATTGTAAGAGAACAATCGACCAAATGATGATTCTCCACATAATTCCTCCAGATTGTTTAAGTTATTTTTATTTTTTATTGACTTGACCATATCCAATCATTTATCTATATTGTCATTTGACAATGGAGATTTTTATGCGAACAGTAATTTCACTTATAATATTCATTTCGACCCTCGTCACGTCATCCTTTACCCAGGAAATTGAATGTGATCTGACGATAAATCTTGAAGCATTGACGATATCCGAAGC
>JACQYX010000147.1 GCA_016207985.1 Ignavibacteriales bacterium
ACTCACAACCATTGGCCAAACCGATGACCAACGCAACTTCAGTGACTGCAAATACGACAGCCGCAACGAAGGAAACTTACTTCATTTGCCCATCGGTGTCCACTAACAATCAAAATGGAATGTGGGTGATCGGCACACATGGTGCCTATTATGTTATCATTCCGACAAAGGGCGGTATAAATGATAACAGCAAGGTCTATCTCACCATACCGGTTCAGGTGGCAAGCTTGGCACAGATTCCTGCTGGATGGGCGCTCTACAAAGACCTTCCCAGTTACCCGAACTTTGTTGGTATGGCGGGATTACTATCGGAGGGTATCAGTGTGTGGCTTGGCAATCCTCCAGGATGGATAGAAGGAGACGGTGCAATTGTTATGGCAAATGGAGATGGGACATACAGCGTTACCGATGTAAGACTGAATCAAACGATCATCATTAATCATTCGATTCCCCTTGCAAGCGCAGCGGTTTGGTAAGGTGGGTGCCAGTGTTCCATCCAAACAAAAAATCGTTCGGAATTCGATTTGATTAGAACTCCGACTTCTATCCAAAATATTCTAAGCCAGAAGTCGGAGTTCTGGCTTAGTTATCTAATAATTTCAAACCCCGTATACTTATGCAGAACCTTTGGTACTACCACTTTTCCCTCAGGTGTCTGGTAATGCTCTATGAGGGCAGCGACAACCCGTGGGAGTGCCAAGCCGGAGCCGTTGAGGGTGTGAACGAACTCAGGTTTTCCTTCGCCTCGCGAGCGGAAGCGGATATTCATTCGCCGTGCCTGAAAAGCTTCGAAGTTACTAATGGAAGAAACCTCCAACCATCGCTGCTGCCCGATAGACCAGACTTCTAAATCGTATTTCTTTGTTTGTGTGAATCCCATATCACCCGTGCACATGAGAAGTGTGTGATAATGCAACCCAAGTTTTTGAAGAAGCAGCTCTGCATCTTCGCGTAAACCTTCAAGTTCGTTATACGAAGTTCCGGGATGAACAAATTTTACTAACTCGACTTTATCGAACTGATGCAAGCGGTTCAAGCCGCGAACATCTTTGCCGTACGATCCTGCTTCGCGGCGGAAGCAAGGCGTGTAAGCACAATATTTTACAGGGAGTTGATCTTCTTTAAGAATTTCATCACGGTGGATGTTTGTTACTGGAACTTCGGCTGTTGGAACGAGATACAAATCATCCTTTGTGGAAACGTACATCAAGTCTTCTTTATCAGGAAGCTGTACGGTGCCGGTGGCACTGTTGACGTTAACCATTAGCGGCGGTTGGATTTCCTTATAACCTCGCTTTGCCGCTTCGTCGAGGAAAAAATTTATTAGGGCCCGCTGAAGTTGTGCACCTGCACCTTTGTACAATGGAAAACCGGCACCTGTAATTTTCACACCGCGTTCAAAATCGATGATATCCAATTTCTCCGCAAGCTCCCAATGGGATTTCGGTTTGAAGTCGATTACAGGCGGCTCGCCCCATTTCGAAATTTCTTGATTATCGGCAGGAGTTTTCCCAACCGGTACTGTTGGATGCGGTACATTTGGAATGGTCAGCATCAATTGATACAGATTTCTTTCAATTTCTTTCAATTCATCGTCGATCGATTTTATCTGAGTTTTAACTTCATCCATCTGAGCAATCGTAGTGGATGCATCTTTCTTCTCGCGCTTTAGTTTTCCGATCTCTTCGGAAACGACATTGCGTCTATTCTTCAGTGCCTCTACTTTTTGAAGAAACTCCCTACGCTGTGTGTCGAGCCTTAATACTTCATCGATATTGTCTTCTGCACCCTTTTTGCGTATGCCTTCTTTCACCAAGTCGGGGTGTTCACGTATAAATTTTATATCAAGCATTTATTTCCTTAGTCCTTTAGAGCGGCGATGTTTTATCTTGTTAAAATGTGTTTGAAAAGTTTCATCGTAATCATATTCAATTTGAATCGTCCATGCTCTGGCTGCTATACATTTCGAGCTGGTTTTTTAAAATTGTCAAGCCGTATTTAACACCGAACATTTTTAAATCAAGCTCGGTTTGAGCTTTCAGAATAATGAAACCAGATTTCAAAGGTCGAGGTGCAGGCTGCTTAAAAGTGGATGACTTTACCGGTGTTATTAATTTCTTGTTGAATTTAAACACATCAGCAAGCATTAAAGCAAAATCATAACGGCTGACCAAATCGGTTCCTGCGATGTGGTAAAGGCCTGTGCGATCAAGCTCGATGATTTTTACAATTGCAAAAGCGAGATCGTCAACGAGTGTTGGATTTCCGATCTGATCGTCGACTGTTCGGATTGGTTTTTTCTCTTTCAAATTATTGTAGATCCACAATGCGAAGTTTGACTTTACGTTTACACCAATTCCGTAAAGCACCATCGTTCTGATAATTGTATATTGAACTCCACTCGTCAACAAAACATTTTCGCTGGTAAGTTTTGTTCTGCCGTAATAGCTGAGTGGGTTGGGACGATCAAGCTCATTGTATGGACCGTTTTTTCCATCGAACACATAATCAGTTGAGAGGTGAATAATTTTTGCACCGACGAGCTTTGCAGCAAAAGCTAAATTTTCCACGATGCCAACATTTACCTGCCAGGCAAGCTCGCGTTCCGTTTCACAGAGATCGACATCTGTTACCGCAGCAGTATTGACTATGACATCGGGTTCGAATTCATCGATTACATTTCTAACGTCCTGTCGTTTCGTAAGATCGACCTGACGGTAAGGAAAAGCTTCTTCGTTGAAAATTGAGTGTTTTTCAATTGAAACTAACATCAGAGGATATTTTGTGCGGGAAAGAACCTCAACAATTTTCTGACCCAACAAACCGTTACTGCCAGTGATAAGAATACGCTTCATTGATCTATTTATCGCAAACTTTCTTCAAGCACAGTCGACGCGTCAGTTTTCTCATCACGATATTTAATGATAAGAGGTGTATAGAGTGATAATCGATGTTCTTGTCCGAACGAATTATTGATTTGACGACCACCCGAGACAACCACCGCTCCTTCTGGAATAATGAGTGGGTTGGATGCAGATTTTTTATAAATTTTTTGGTGAATAAGATCGTACACAGGCGTTGATCCTGTAATAGTTACTCCAGCAGCAATGACTGCCCTTCTTTTGATTATAGCTCCCTCATAAATCCCACAATTACCACCGATGAAAACGTCATCTTCAATGATAACAGGTATCGAGCCTATCGGCTCTAAGACACCGCCGATTTGAGTGGCTGCACTGCAGTGAACATGCTTACCGACCTGAGCACACGAGCCGATAAGAGCATGTGAATCGATCATCGTCCCTTCATCGACATAAGCTCCGATATTGATATAAGATGGAGGCATCATTACAACACCTTCGGCTATGTATGCACCGTCTCTAACAACGCTTCCTCCGGGTACTATCCGAACACCGTGGTTTATGGAAAGCTGTCTGATACCCATCGTATCTTTATCGAAGAATTGGAATACTTCGTTCTCTGAGAACTCACTCAGCACACCAATGCGAAATGCAAGCAAGATTCCTTTTTTCACCCAAGTATTCGTCTTCCAGGCACCTCCAAAATTTTCTGCTGCCCGAACTTCCCCACGGTTCAAAGAAAACTTGAGCTGCTTGATTGCCTGAAGTGCATCCTCCCGATCAATTTTATCGACGGGCAATTCGTACAATCGTTCGATGATTTGTTGAAGTATCATATCAATCCCAGTTCTTTCAGTATCGATTTCATCATTGGTCGATGTCTGTCATTCAGCGGGACAAGCGGTAAACGATACTTTTCTTTGATCATACCCATCACTGCCAGTACTGCTTTCACGGGAATTGGACTTGATTCAATGAAATTGAAGTTCATTAAATCTAAAAGTTGATTATGTATTTTTGTTGCCTGGGCGAAATTACCTTTCAAACATAATCGCACCATAGTTGAGAAACGCTTTGGAATTTCATTTGAAACAACCGATACAACACCATCGGCACCCAATGCGATAAGCGGTAACGTGATTGCATCGTCACCCGACCATACTCCAAAACCTTTCGGTCGGCTGCGAAGGATTTCCATAATTTGTCCGAAATTTCCGGATGCTTCTTTAATTCCAACAATGTTTGGAAATTCATTTGCAAGTCTTAGCGTTGTTGCCGCTTCGATGTTACTGGAGGTTCTTCCGGGAACGTTATACATAACGATCGGTGCATCTATCTCAGATGCAATTGCTGCATAATGTTGATAAAATCCCTCCTGAGTCGGCTTATTATAGTATGGAGCGACAGATAGAATACCATCCGCTCCCTCCGCGAGCATTTGCTTTGCGAGAATAACGGCTTTTGCCGTCGAGTTACTGCCGGCTCCGGCAATTACTTTAACTCGCCCCTTTGCTTGTTTTACAACTATGGCAACGACCCTTGCTTGTTCTTCGTCAGATAATGTAACACTTTCACCAGTTGTTCCAGTGGGAAGTAGAGCTTCGACACCGCCTCTGATTTGATAATCGACAAGTTTTTTAATTGCGTGCTCATCAACCTCGTTCTGGTTTGTGAATGGAGTAATTAGTGCAGTTCCGGTTCCGCGAAATAATAATGATCTCTTCATAGAAGTTAAATTGATGTTATTACATCTTTCATTGTATAAATTCCTTTTTTTCCTTTCAGCCATTCGGCGGCGATGAGAGCCCCAAGTGCAAACCCGCTTCTGTTCTTGGCAGTGTGGGTCAGTTCTACCGAGTCAGCTTCTGAATCGAAGAGCACCATGTGTGTGCCAACCACATTTCCGATCCTTGTTGAG
>JACQYX010000148.1 GCA_016207985.1 Ignavibacteriales bacterium
AACCTACATCAGGATTAATAATAAACGTCTGGCTTCCACCATGGGGCACGTCGGTCGTCGCTGGTGTGATCGTCCCATGTACATTCTGAACAACGGTGATCGTGTGCACCGTGGATAGGAATTTCGCATGAATAGTGTGATTCGCTGTGACATTGTAGAATGTGTAGCTCGAACTCGAGTCGATGTACAAATCATCGACGAATAGGCTGTCGAACACTGCATTCGGATTCGGACCGAACGTGAACAATTGATTTGATCCGTGAGTTACAATGATAGTGCCAGACGGGCTTATCCATCCATTGCTCGTTGCTGAGGCGATGATTGTGTAAGTATCGATTGAGAAGTACGCCGTGATGGTATGTCCAGTTACGATGTTTAGGAAAGTATAACCGGTTGTTGAATCGACCTTCACACCGTCAACCACAATGCTGTCAACATGATGATTCGCCGCAGGGGAGATGGTGAAAGGTTGATTGGTTCCATGGGTAACGATAATCGATCCTGAAGGTGCAATTGTTCCATTTCCAACCGAGCTGGCAGTGATCGTATATTGGTTGATAGAGAAATATGCCGTAATCGTGTGGCCATATGTTACATTATAGAATGTATAACTCGTCGTCGAATCAACTCGTGTACCATCGACAGTAATGCTATCGATGTGGTGACCGACATTTGGAGTGATTGTGAAAGACTGGTTTGCTCCATGGAGAACGACTACAGAACCTGACGGAGTGATTGATCCATTGCCAATTACCGATGCAGTAATAATGTAGGTATCTGCAAGACGGTTCCGTAGAATCGAGACTGTGTTATTAGCTTGGTTCGCTGCAATCAATTCCGGTGCACCGTTTCCATCAATGTCTCCTGAAATGCAGCCATAAGGATTGGTGCCCGTACCGAAATCAACTTTCCCATCGAACGAGATGCTTGCACTCGTATTCCGCAGGATGGAGAGAGTATTATCCGTATAGTTAGCAGCAATAACATCCGGTTTGACATCACCGTTTATATTTTCAAGTGCAATACACGATCCACCATTCCCGATTGTAAAGTTAACTCTTGCATCGAAGGAAATATTACCAACAGTACAAGTATTCCGAAAAACCGATACTGTATTATCGAGATTGTTTATAACCGAAATATCGAGCTTGCTATCGTTGTCGACATCACCGACAGCAACTTCGTATACTGCATTGCCAGTTGAATATTGTACTGCGGATGCAAACGAAATCGATCCGGATGTACTTGTATTTCGGAAGACATAAAGTATACTATAATTGATGCTGACCGTGGCGATATCTGGTTTGCTGTCGCCGTCAAAATCACCTATTGCAATACTGCGTTGTCCATTACCCGTTACGAAATCGATGTTGGTTGCGAAGGAGATGCTACCTACGGTCGAGGTATTTCGAAGAACCGTCATATTCGAATCATTTGCTACTGCGATGTCAGGTTTTCCATCACCGTCTATATCACCGATTACAAGATCGAAAGGATTTGTTGAAACACCAAAATCCTGTCTTGAAGCGAGCGATATAGAGCCTGCTGTACTTGTGTTTCTAAATACTCCAACAGAATTATTAGATTGCCGGACGGCAGCAACGTCAAGTAAACTATCACCGTCGAGATCACCGAAAGCTAAGTTTCTTGTGCTTGGATCTCCTAAAGAAAAGTCAACTTTCGCTGCAAAGGAAATTGAACTGGTTGTACTTGTGTTTCGTAATATCGATATTGAGCTGCTCCCTGAATTTGCTACTCCAACGTCCAATTTGCCATCGCCATCAACATCTGCGACCCCGACTCCCCATGGAGAGGTTTGAGTTGAAAAGTCTGTTTTTATAGCAAACGATGCAGTATCTATTATTCCAGATCCCGTCGGAAAGGTTACTTTAAAAAATGCCGATGAGTACACCGTCAGGTTACCCGTCGTTACTGAAATCGGCGCGTATGTTGCACCTGCTGGAACGGTAACACTTAATGAAGTTGACGAACCAGCCGTTACAGTTGCTTTCACTCCACCAAAGTAGGCAACGTTATTCGATGGTGTAGGATCAAATCCACTTCCTGATATTGTAACTGTAGTACCAACACTACCCGAAGAAGGAGTGAATGAGGTGATGTACGGTCCACTAAGTAAGGTTGCTTGATATGCAGAACGTCCATGTGTACCGGCACGCAATAGGCGGACACCTCCCGAATTAAAATAGTCGAAGTCGTGTGTTGGTACGTATGGGAAATTGTTCCCTTGCCTTATCCAGTTTGTACCGTCGTTTGTTGAGCGATAGACACCAAGATCGTTTGCTGTGTACATTTCGGTTGTAATGGCTGGATCAATAAATAGATCGTTATGCGGCACATCAGGGAGATCTCCAGAGATATTTGTCCAAGTTGTACCTAAGTTTGTACTGCGGTAAATTTTATTACCCGTACTAAATCCGGAACGAACAACAAATACTGTTGATCCCTGTGTCGGATGAAATACAACACGACTAATGTAGCGTGCTGTTCCACCAATATTAGCAGTTACATCCGTCCATACTGTTCCGCCATTTATCGAGATATGAACAGTAGGGCTGTAAGTATATTCGCTTCCTGCAAGTATCATATTGTTAGGATTCACCGGACTTTGAGCCATAGTATTAATCGCAACCGATGTTAATGCACTTCCAGTTAGAGCTGCCCAGCTACTACCCCCATCGGTCGATCGCCACGGACGATCAGTGGCTGTATAGATTGTTAAATTATTAGTCGGATGAATAATAAATGGAGCGGTCCAAGCCCAAGGTTGTGAACCTGTATAGGGTTGGATGTTGTAAAATGAGCCGTAATTTCCACCTGTTGTACTTTTTACTAAGCCACCATTTTGTGTAGATGCATAAACTGTATTTGGATTTGTATAATCATAAAAAGATTCCATGCCATCACCTGTACTCACGAGGGTCCAGTTCCCTGCACCGCCATTTGTGGTCTGATAAAGCCCATTATCTTGAGCACCACCGAGCACGATGTTCTGATTCGTAGGATGGGATGAAAGGCGATAATACTGGAGAGTTGGTAAGTTATTCAAATTAGTCCAACTAGATCCACTATTGGTGCTTCGATAAATTCCGCCATCACATCCGATATAACGATAGGCAGAATTCGAAGGTGCAAAAACCATATAATGAAAATCAACATGCATCGATTGGCTCCAATAACTCCCGCCCACATATGAGAAATTTACTCCACCATCAGTCGACCTACGCAGCTCAGCATCGCCTATATAAACCTCATTCACATTAGTCGGATTAACACCAAGCACAAGATCGTACCATCCTTGCCCGCTTGAATAACTGCTGCTTGTCGCAGCCCATGATGATCCATCGTTTGTCGATTTATATAATGTCATCGTATTATTGGTTCCATCAAAGATGAGTGCATAAATTGTTGCAGGAGTTGAAGAGGAGAGTGCAATTTGGATCCGGTCTATAAGAGTGCTGGTTGGCAGACCACTCGAGCTTTTCGTCCACGATCCTCCGTTGTCCGTAGAAATATAGAAACCCGCAGTGCTTACTCCACCGCCTGTTGCTCCATACACGCGATTAGCGGTTGTCGGATGAGGCAGAACATCGAAACCATCGTCAACATTGAGGGTGCGTGTCCATGTGATACCCGCGTCGGTACTCCGCCATAATCCTTCGTTACCGGGATATCCCCAATGCCAATATCCACTTGCAAGAGCTGCATAAACTGTGCTCGAATTGGTCGGACTCACTTTCACCGCACCAAAATGTGTTCGTGAGCCAATACCATTTGTTATCTGAGTCCAAGATGCACCGGCATCGGTCGATTTATAAAGACCCTTTCCATCATACATGATGGTGTTGAAATATCGCATTGCTTCGCCCGCACCGGCGTAAACAATACTAGGATTGGAGGGATCAATGGCAATCGCTCCGAAGGTCAACGATGCGAGATTAAAACCTACATCTTGCCATGACGTGCCACCATCAGTCGTTTTCCAGACTCCACCCGCTGCTGGACCCACATAAACGGTATTTGGATCTGTAGGATGAACTGCAATGGCACGAACGCGTCCACTCACAACACCCCATTGGGAAGGCCATGTGGATACGACACCTGTTGGTCCGATTTGCGACCAGGTAAGATTTGCTGATTGAATTGTCCTTGACAGATTGCGTTCTTTTCTTATTTCATTTTGGCGGGCACGCTCGATCGCTCCGTCCGGGATTGTATCAAAAGGTAAAGCTCGCTGCCTATAAAACCACTCGAACCGTTTGAATGCTTTTCTCTCCTTAACTTGATTTGGGATGTTATCCCAAGTATATCGTACTTGTGTATAAGAATATGTATATGCAAAAAGGAAGAATATTGGAATGATCCAATAAATATTGAACGATCTATTTCTTTTGAGCAGCATCGATAATTCCCCTATCAAAGTTTTTAATGGATTTGTTTTTGATATTACATCGAGTTAATGTCTTTTACATGTTATTGAATGTACGAAATATTTTTATCGTTATACCTCACTATCGTTTTTATCATCATAATATAAATGCCTCTTAGGGGAAAATAAACTAAGAGGCATTATGTCATTTCTTATAATGTTTAAGATTTATTATTGCCTCTATTTTAGAATTATCATTTTATTCACCTCTGAATATCCGCCGGCATTTAATCTATATGTATAAATTCCACTTGGTAGTTTACTACCGTCAAATTGGATAGACTTGTACCCTGCTTTCTGCATCCCGTCAACAAGCGTCGCAATTTCCTGTCCAACGATGTTGTATACTTTCAACGTTACCCAACTATCAACCGGCAATTGATAACTGATAACTGTTGTTGGATTGAACGGATTGGGATAATTCTGGTAAAGATTAAATTTAAATGGAAATTGAGTAATAGTATATGCAGACGTACTGGTTCCGATACCGACCAATAAGAGACCGAGCTCTTGAAAGCATTCGTTCGAAGTCGATCTACAAATAATACAAATCCCTGCCCCTTCATACTCACCGTTAAGAACCGAATCACTCACATTTACAGTAAATCCTGAAGATAGCGTTGCAATACCATGATCATTTAGTATTAATGAATTCGGTAATTTCGGATCGAGATACAATTTAGACTCTTTATGATACAAACTTGTATCTGAAAATGTAACAGATATTTTATTATAACTATCATGAAAAAGACGTAATGGCAATATAAACGATACGTTAATTGTCTCCGAAGGTGCTCCTTCAATATAAAATACCAACGATTCTCCTTTTTCGTTTCCATTTACGATCGGTACAATTTCATTGGTTCCAGGATTTATATTATAAGTAAAGCCCCGTTCAAGATTTAACATATAACCTTCTGAAGGAACTGGCATAATACTACGCTCTTCTTCTATAAAGAAGGAAGCTCCAGCAGTAATTATACTATCATTTATTCTGATACTACATTTTAACGAACAATCACAATTGCTGAACCAGTCAGGTACAAAAACATTCATCCCGAGATAGAAAGAATCCAATCCAAGTGGATTTGATCGAACATTAAAGGGTTTTGACGGATCAAAAAAAATCAAATCATTCCCACTTGTCCAACAAGCGCTTGTAGAGTCAAATGAACAATATATGGTATCAACTCCATTAGTTAAGAAAGTCGGTAATGAAAATGTTAGTGTAATATCGGAGACCGAATCAGTTTCAAGGATAAATTTCATCGGGATCCCATCACAATTATATTCTATTTCATCACCTGAATAAACGATACCCGATGAGAAATCAGTAGTATCTAATATCATTCGATAATTACCTAAACTGACATTGCCAATATAGCCGTCAAAAGCGGTAAGTGTAGGTTGAGCTATTAAATCTTTTTGATCCAATGATTGAGCAATTGAGATCAATAGAACAATCAGGATAAAAATAATTATTATTTTTATCATAATATACTTATAGTTCATAACTTATAGAGATCACACTTACCGCTCTTTTACCGATGCACCTCACCGTGACTTTTTCCAAAATCAACAAGAGACATTCCTTTATTTCATAAGAATCGTCTGCCTAACTTCAGTGAACGACCCTGCTGTTAGTTTATAATAGTACACTCCGCTTGCAAGTCCAATGGTATTAAATTTTATAGACTTAAATCCAGCAGATTGTTGCTCATTTACTATCGTCTTCACTTCCTGCCCAAAGATATTATATACTTTCAACGTTACCCAACTATAGACCGGCAACTGATAACTAATAACGGTTGTCGGATTGAACGGATTTGTCACTTTCACCCAGTATGCTTTCCCCGGGGCAATTATGTCACTCGACACATACCCCTTATCATAACCGAAGAACTGCGAAGTGATTATACCGGAGGGAATTGAAAGAATTTCCGAAACGTCGACCGTATCAGAAATTGAGCCAATCATATTCCAGCCTTCTGCGATATCAATGGTATCTAACGCTCGCCAGTCGCCGATGTAGTCGATAGTTTGTGAGCTGGAAAATTTTACCCAGTAACCAGGACCATTATCGAGTGTATCTTTGGTTTTGTACGTTCCTCCTTCGTACGCAAACGCATTAGATATTGCTGTTGGGTAAACCACAGTTTTTAAAAAATTGTCAAGTGTTACCGGAATGGAGACCATGTTCCAACCTTGAGCGACCTGAGTCTCAATCGTATCAGCGCCCGGATTAGGCGTATATGTGGTTAAGCCAAGTTGGATCCCTGAAGGCATTCCCTCTGTATCGAACAAAGTCACCAACGTCGTTCCTTCATATGTTTCATCCTCTGCCGGAGGCTTGTGGGTGATTATTTCTTGTATTCGTTTAGGGTCCATGTTGTTAAGGATTATTCCCCCAAGATTAATTTCTAAGAACACATCAAAGAAACTTTGAGCGATACCACTCACCGTGAACGGCGGCAGATCCAATGTACCGGGTGTGGCATTGATCAATTCCTCGATCTCGCCTAAAGTGTGCTGCCATGGTCGTTTAGTATAATCACGTAATCGGACCTTTACGTCACCGTAAATTGTGCTTGATCCGATTAATTCCAATTGCAGCATCTCAGTTTCAACATCATCTAAACCATCTCCATCCGAATCGTCTGCAGAGCCGCCCGGAGGTATCACAACGTGCTCTAACGACTTACCACGCAGCTTAATAATTTCTGTGGATTGGTCTGGATAATGCAGCTCAATCAATGATTTGACGTGCGTGAAGTAATCGATCTCTCCCGGATCTGGGATGTGTATTGTTTTTAAGATTCGTATCCCGGTTTGTTGTTCGTCTTCGTCCACTAAATCTACTGGTGTATCATCAGCATACTCTTCACCAATTGCAGGTGGTTTGTGTGTGATAGTGGCATTTATGTGCTTGGCGATGGAGTTATGTAGTACCGTTCCCCCTGCATTGAGCTCGAAGAACACATCAAAGAAGCTATTGGCAGAACCCATCCAAACAAAAGGCGGAAGATCCAGTATATGAGGAGTCATATTTGCCATTTCCTCTATTTCACCTGTCGTTCTCTGGAATGG
>JACQYX010000140.1 GCA_016207985.1 Ignavibacteriales bacterium
AGAATAATCGACGGCAATAGAAAGCACAGGTGAATTGTAAGCATCCATTATAGGGAATTTACCCCATCGCAGTCCGTTGTCATCATAAACATATGGAACACCATCGTGAGTTGCGAAGAACGTCCAACCGTTCGATGGATTGATCGTTACACCGCGAACTGTTGCTGATGTGAAGTGTTGTGAATATTCCGAATGAGTATACCATAGCCCCTCGATTGTACTTGTTGGGACATAATGTGCAACGCCTGATAAAGTCGTTATCCATACATCGCCCTTCCTATATTTATCGGCGGCAATACCTTTAATAAAATCTGAAGGGATACCATCACTCGCTGAGTATCTTTGCCATGCTTTAATCGCATTATATCTATTATACCTTCTTACTCCTCCACCATCTGTGCCGAACCATAATGTACCTTGCTGGCCTTCAGCGATTGCCATAACCCTCTGACATTTTATGTCAAATCCTGGTCCATAGATTATGTAACTAAGAGATTCTCTAATTGCGCTCCAGCTACCATGATAATAAGATGCAGCCCCACTGTCGGTTCCAAACCAAATTCTATCTTCGCTGCCAGGGAGGATGGCAAAAATATTATTGTCGATGAGACCGGGTGAATTTTCTCGAGTAAATTTTGTCCATATTGAACCCCTTACAGGTGGATCATTTTGAGAATTTTTACATCCCTGAAACGAAATAATTATTAAAATTAATAGAAAAATTGAATTTATAGTTCTTGACATTGTAATTATTTTTTGGTTGATCATATATCCTTTGACAATAAATATACGTTAAATATTAAGGAAAAGATACAAAATAAGTATTAAAACCAAAATTATTGAGATATTATTATCTTGTTTTTTATTTAAGAAATGATCTTTTTTCCCTTGACTGTTGAAAATTTTTTTGTTATAATTATTACATAAATATTATTATTAACGAGTCCCTCTAATTGCCATCTCACATTACTTATGAAGCAATTTGCGAATTCTTTATCGTTGAGTGCTTTGGTTGTCGTTATTATACTCATTGCACTCATAAATATTAGCTGCCAGTACGATTATAATTCACCTACTCCTGGTATCATTCAAATTCGGCTCAAGACAATCTCGAATAATATCGAATTCACCGAGCTCAACAATTTTATTATTAAAATTACGGGAATTGAGGCTGTTCGTTCTGATGGATCGAGAGTTAGTATCTATGAAGATCTGATGGCGATCGAATCAAAAACGCTCCTCGTGAACACGCTTGATTTTCGTGCCAGAGATTCATCACTTATAATAGGTGAAACATATGTACCTCCCGGAGATTATGTTGGTGTGAATATGTTGATCGAGCCATCAACCGAGGTAATACTTCGAGGTTATCAGATTATATATGTTAATAAACCAGAGAACTTTAATTCTCTCTTAACTTTCAGAAAACCATATCATGTGGATGAATCAAAAACTACGTATATTACATTAACGATCGATCTCGATAAGACTCTTGTCAAAGGCGCCTATGCGTATACTTTTGATCCGCACTATGATATAACAAGTATCAAATGATAATTTCAAGTGATAGGAAAAATACCAATGAAATCTATCTTCAATTTTGTGTCGCACTGTAAAGTAATCATCATACTAAGTATAATCGTTTTATTTCTCTTGGATTGCAGTAATCCAAAAAATGAAGGAGAATATTATGCAAATATTCTTCCTAAAACTCGTTTATCGAATGTTATTCCACTCGACGATACTATCCAAACAGAAAATCCCCGAGTTACTTTATATTGGGTGGGAGACGATCCAGATGGTTATGTTGTAGGATATCGGTATCGATGGAATTTTAGATTAAGTAAAAGTGAACCTTTTCAGTATAAACCATACAGCATTATACTCAATCTTATCGTGGAAGAATTCGCCTTAATGGTTCAAACGGAGAATCCGAAATTAATTCCACCAATCTATAAATACTTTGCTAACCTGATGGGAAATGAAGGGCTCGAGCAATCTCAGGAAGATTCTCTAAGCAGAGGTGATTCGATTTGGGTTCTGGGATCGAGGGTATTTGCATCGAATCCTGATTCCATACGTTTACAAACTGGTCATCGAATAAGATATATGTTCCCAGTACACGATAATCCGAATATGGGGACGTTCATCTTTGATTCACAGGATACATTAAATTTTCATACATTTGAGGTCTCTGCGATCGATAATATTGGTGACACATCAATGACATCTGCTAAAGTCTCGTTCGAGACTCCACAGGTCGTACCACCACATGGTCATGTTGAAGATGGTCCCGATGATACGGTTCTCGTCCTTATGGATAAGACACCAACGTTTAATGGCATTCTATTTAGGTTTCAAGGTGTTGATCCGAATAGCCGAACAATCGATTATCGTTGGGTAGTTGATAGAGATAAATGGCTCGCCGATTCGGGATATATTCCATGGTCTGATTTTAGTCCGACTGAATATGCGTATGTGACAGCAAGAAATTTTCCGGATCCATATGCCACATCCCACACTTTCTATGTACAAGCAAGGAATGAATTTGGCTCGATCGACACGGTTGGTATCACACGAAATCCCGATGGCGATATAACCGATACCGCATGGTATAATTTTTATACTATTTATCCACAATCCCAAATTCCCGGCGCGCCGATACAAGAAAAAATTCTTATTATCAATAATTGTTATAATAATTATTATCCATCACCGGCGCATCCTGCATACGCTACTGTCGATAGCTTTTATCGTGATATACTTCTTGGATTGGGTAAACCAGATTCGGTCATTCATTTTTGGAGATCGGGGAAAAATCCACCCGACGGTCCGGGTTGGCCCGGTCGCGGCGAGATCGGTAAATATACGATGGTGATTGTTACTGCTGATGTTGTCAATGAATATTATCTAAATGGCCAATTGTTGGATGCCACTCGTTTACAGATTTTAAGAGATTTTTGTTATGTTGGTGGGGATCTCATAATGTCGGGTTGGGAATTGACAAGTGCATTTAATATGCAGCGCTTCGCTGAATTTTATTCTAATATTATACATGTAAACATGGGCACAATTCAACTCTTTTCAAAAGAAGAATTAATCAGAGCAGCAGGTCTACTCGAATATCCCGATCTCTTTATCGATGAAGCAAAAGCAGATACTGCATGGCAAACAGGGATGAAGCATGTTTGGTTGAACTATCCTGTAGGTTTTGGTGAAATTATTCATAAATTCGATTCAAAATCGAATACATACCCCATCGAAAACGGACCTATCTCGATTCGTTACCTTGGTGTTACGTTTAATTCTGTATATTTTGGTGTACCATTATTTTATTTCCAGAGGCCCGCGGTCGATTCAACGATTGCAAGGGTTCTCGAAGATTTTAAAATTTCGAAGGAGAGAAGAAATCCATGATTAAATTGCTTCGATTTTCTACTATACTCGTTTTATTTACCCTTTTAATTAATGCAATATCGTTCGGAGGCAATACCGGGAAAATTATCGGCAGGGTAACGGATGCGATGTCCGGCGATCCGATTATTGGCGTCAACGTTCTGGTTGTTGGTACGACACGCGGAGCTACAACCGACATTGATGGTAAATACACAATTATTGGAATTCCCATCGGATCGTATACAATACGTGCAAGCCAGGTTGGTTATGCTGCATATGAAATTAAGGATGTTAAAGTTGGCGCGGATGAAACGACGCCGTTGAATTTTAAATTAACATCCAGTGAAGTTCAATTGCAAGGTGTTGTAGTAACCGCCGATCAGCAGTTGGTTAATTCACTTACGACCTCATCGACTCAGACCGTGAGTGAAAAATCCATCCAAAGCATTCCGAATGGCAAGAGTGTTGAAGACGTCTTGAAATTACAAGCTGGGGTAGTAAAACAAGGGAACAA
>JACQYX010000141.1 GCA_016207985.1 Ignavibacteriales bacterium
CTCAGGATATTTCTCGCCGCAATATCCAACTGTCCATGCACAGCGTTGAGAAACAATCGGCTCACCATTGAGGAATAGTTCCATTAATTGTCTGAAGCGACTCCGGTTACTACCGATCCACCCGGCAATCTTCACAACCTGCCGCTTGGAGTGTTCTTTGAGGATTTCGGTTTCGAGGTTCATATTATCTCTTAAAGACAAACCCGCAACCGTTTCTGATCGGGGGTTATTATCTTGCTGAAATTCAATCTATATGAATCTAATTCAATCCTCTTCGCTTCAAAAGAGCATCTACCTTCGGTTCTGCACCTCTGAATCTCATGTACTGAACCATGACATCTTCGCTGCCTCCTTTTTCAAGAATATTTTTTCTGAACGAAGTGGCTGTCGTTTGATCGAATAAACTCGTTTCTTTAAAAGCTTCGAATGCATCCGCATCGAGAACAGCCGCCCATATATAACTGTAATATCCGGAAGAATAGCCACCCGAAAATATGTGCTGGAAGTTCGTGCTTTGATAGCGGGATTCTATCTGTGGAATCAATCCAATTTTTGTAAGCGATTCCTTCTCGAATATCGGGACGTCTTTCTCGGCTGCATCCGTCAGTGTGTGCCAATCCATATCGAGGAAAGATGCAGCGAGGTATTCGACAGTTTCAAAACCCTGATTAAAAAGCTGTGAGTTACGAATCTTATCGATCAATTCCTGCGGCATTGGCTCGCCTGTTTTGTAATGCTTTGCATACATTTTTAGAACTTCGGGTTCCACCTACATTAAAAACTGTCGGAGTGATATAATTGTCATCCATGTTCGACTGATTTCTGAAACTGCCCGACCATGCACCGCTTCTCTTACTGTCACGCGGATAATAGTCCGAGTAAAATATACCAATATGCTTACCGTCAGCTTCTTTAACTTCATAAACTTTTACGTCGGGATGATACACCTGAATATCGTTTCTCTCAACTAATTGTATTCCGTATAACTTAGAAGCCACATCGAACGCGCCTTGGCGGACATTTTCCATCTTGAAGTAGGGCCGCAGCATTTCTTCATCAAGAGCGTATTTTTCTTTCTTTACTTTCTCAGCATAGTACCACCAATCCCATGCTTCCAATTTGAAATTGTTTCCTTCCTTATCGATTAACTTTTGCATGTCTTCGACTTCGGTGCCCGCTCTCATGAGTGCCGGTTTCCAGAGATCGTTCAAGAACTTGTACACATTCTCCGGTTTTTTTGCCATATACCTGTCAAGTACAAAATCTGCATGGGTTTTGTATCCTAACAAGTTTGCCCTGTCGACTCGCAGAGCGGCAATTCTTGATAGAATTTTCTTGGTATCATTTTCGTTGTTATTATTGCCGCGCGTGATATAAGCTTTGAATACTTTTTCTCTCAGATCCCGCTTGTCAGAATATTGAAGGAAAGGAATAAAGCTTGGCTTCTGAAGTGTGATTACCCATTTGCCCTCCATGCCTTTTGATTTTGCCATCTCGGCAGCGGATTGAATTACATCGTCGGGAAGACCAGCGAGTTCATCTTTATCATCAACGACTAATCCGATGGCAATGGTTTCTTTTAGAAGATTTTCTCCGAACTTCACGGTAAGAACACTTAGTTCTTCGTTGATTTTTCTAAATTTTTCTTTTGCCTCGTCGCTTAGATTTGCACCGCCCCTCACAAAACCTTTGTAGTAATTATCGAGGACGGTTTTCTGTTCTGTTGTAAGAGTGAGTTTATCTCTCTCGTCATAAATATTTTTGACCCGTTCAAACAGTTTCGGGTTGAGAGAGATGTCGTCGTTATGTTTCGAGAGGATGGGGGCGATTGTCTTGGCGATTTTCTGCATCTCGTCGTTAGTGTTCGCATCGTTCAGACTGGCAAACACGTAATCGACTTTAGTCAACAGCTTACCGCTTTTTTCTAACGCTTCAATCGTGTTCTGAAATGTTGGACTTTCGGTATTCTGGATTATGGCATCGATTTCCGATTTGTGCTGTTTCATCCCTTTTTCGTAGCCGGGCATAAAATGCTCGGTCTTAACGTCATTGAAGGGAGGTGTCTCGAACGGAGTAGCCCATTCTTTAAAAAAAGGATTATCCGTACTTATTTGATCCTGTGGAAAAGCAAACACACAGAGCAGCAATATGGAGGCAAAGCTGTACGATACTATTTTCATTTGTTCTCCTTATTTAGATTGATATTATTGATTAGAATGTCGTTTTATGGGATAATGGTGTTTTGATAATACGGGAATTATTTTTAAAAATCAAACATGGTTCGCCAAATTATTTTGTGGAAATTGTCGTATTCTGTTCAATGTTATTGGATTTGATTTATATGGGATAAATATTATATTGGTTCTAAATCTCTGTCAATGTGCTTCATTGACAGAGGAAAAGAACCAAGATGCATTATATGGATAAAATCATTAAATATTTCAATTCAAATCACGGTTATGCTCGGATGAAGGACCTAAAGAAGCAGCCTTTCCATCCACGCGATATAGCAAACCTCCTAAAAAAAGGGATCATCGAAAAGGTTAAACCCGGTCTTTATAAACTGGTCAATTTTGATTATGATCAGAGCATTAACAGATCGCTTGTTGATGTTTGTAACGCTATTCCCCAAGGAATTGTGTGCCTATCTTCGGCGCTTTCCTTTTACGGACTAACCACGTTTAATCCTTCCGAGGTTCATGTTGCGATACCAAACTCTTGGAAACCACATAAGATCATTTATCCTCCGGTAAAATTTTATTATTTCCGTGAGAGGTTTTATACGCCGGGGATACAGCGCAAAAAAACTGATGGAAAAGAGGTACGAATTTATAACAAAGAAAAAACCGTTTGCGATATGTTCCGTTACCGAAACAAGCTTGGGATAGATATTGCTCTTGAAGGACTTAAGAGTTATCTCAAGCTAAAAGAAGCGAACATAAACAAGATTCGTAAATACGCAGAGATCTGCCAGGTGAAAACGATAATGATGCCTTATGTGAAGGCAATCGTTGGATGATGAGATGCGATGAACAAGCTTGAGCTTTTTCTGGAATCGGTATGCAGCAATGATCCAAAGATAATAGGGAACAAATGGGATAATAAAGGTTGGAGCTGGAAACGTAAGTGAGGATTTCGGATGAGAGATTCATGCATTGGAGGAATAAATGCCACAAGGTATTTAATCAATTTTTAATTTCTCAATCAAAATTGCTTAGAGCGAGAGACTTCTAAATACTACAGTATGAAACAATTTTATTGAATAAATAACAACCCATAATGGAATAATTGCATAATAAATGGATGTTACTACGAAGGTTTTTGGTACAAGGGCTGACATCCATATAGGTACTACGAGAGAACTTAGAGTTGGTATTCCTACTAAGAATAAGAATAATAAAACCACACAAAACCAACTCCATAATTTGAATCGAAGTTGATGTTTCATATTTTTCGTGTTTAAATAGTTTCTGGGAGTATAATATTCAAGAAAATAAAATATGCCACTCGATATGCTCGAGAGTAAATTAATTTCTGATTTATTGTTTTCTAAGGAGTAATATTTAGCTTCATACCTTTTGGCTTTTTGTAAAAACCAAGCCGTCATGAATATTAAGATGGACAACAATATTCCAAATATTCTCCAAGCATCTGTCCCCCTAAATTCAACCCCTTGTGTCACTTTAATATCATCGAATGATGGTTTCTTCTCTTTCAAATAGGTGTAGATTTTTTGAATATTATTTATAGAAAAACTAGGGTCTGATTCCTCTATAGTATCTTTGATAGAATCTTTAAATGTTATCCAGTAAGGCAAAATAGTTTGTAACTGAGAATACCAATCTCTATGAACCTTATTTGGATCAAAATTGAAATATTTATTTGGCACTCTATTTCGAATATTTATACGCCCAAAATCCTTTTTCCATGATATCACGTCTGATTCTAAAAAATCGCCCTTTTCGAATTTTGTAGAAAGAATATTGGAATCTCCCTCATTCCCTAGGATGATAAACTGTGACGCCATCAGCGACCTTATATCGGCACTCCGTAGATCAGCTTGTTTTAATAATGTTCTAAAAGCTGGTTTCACCTTTAAGTCTAAAAGCCTATTTAGATCTATTATTGATGTATCCTCATCAGGTGTGAACATGTAGTATAACGCACCATCTCTGTCACATTGTGATTTTTTTATGTTTTCACCATGATGAAATTTCCATATTTGAATATTATCGAGACTAGAGAATTGTACTGAATCCAAAGCACCTATTGGTAGATGTTTAATTAATGTCTCAATTTCATTGATATTGTTTTCGATATCATATCCTCTTATGGATAAATAAAACTTATCATCTGATATTAATTTCCAAAATGATAATCCGTAGATTAATAATAGAGTAGCGAGTGCAAGGAAAGCTCTTGATGCGTTTTTATATGCAAAAGTTGATTGCTCTTTTACGAAATCTTTAGTCTTAGTATCCATATCAATTTAAAAGTTGCTTATAGGGATTAGTTTAGAAAATGAATATTCATAACTTATATTATTTTTACATGCTTAATAATTCTTTTCCTATCCTCATTTTCTTTATCGCTCTTATTATAAATCTCAATCAGCTCAATCCCGCCAGAAGGATGGCGGGCAAGCCTATCTTCTTCCTCATAGTAAGCATAAATCACACGTATGCCGGATTGGACTCCTTTGCCTTTCAGTGAACGGCAGGCGAACTTTCTTGCTTTGAAAATCTTTGGTCTGTCAAATCCTAAGTCGGGAATGCGAACAATTCCGCCGTTGTCAATTTCTAGTTTATGGTATGCAATCAACCCGACTTTAATAAAAATATCAATGTCTTCCTCCAACGTCTTGAACCGCTTGAGAAGTTTTCTCATATCCTTCTCAAACTCAGGTAAACAGGTAATCTTCTTAAACATTCTCTTGTTCCATTGTTATTCTGATCCCGCTCGGAGAGTGGGAGAAGAATTTACACATAGAAGCAGATTCTTCGTCCTCGTTCCGCTCGGACTCAGAATGGGTATAATGCTCAAATAGTGTTGCTGTTTTAGTGCAGACATAAAGCTAAATACCAATGAAAATAATTAAG
>JACQYX010000142.1 GCA_016207985.1 Ignavibacteriales bacterium
AGTATTTACCCGACCCTCGTTTCGATGAAGGTAAATACAGCCGCTGCCTTTATTCTCTCTGGAATATCTCTTTGGTTCTTGATTGATGAACGAGCAAAGCGATGGAAGATATATTTTGCACAAGTGTGTGCGTTTATTGTTGCTCTTATCGGTGGATTATCACTCGCTCAATATCTGTTTGGAATCAATATTGGTATAGATCAGCTTTTATTTACAGAACCGGTTGGTGCCATAGAAACATCTCATGCGGGTCGCATGGCGCCGGCAACAGCTTTCAATTTTTTATTTGTTGGGATTTCGCTTTTGTTATACTCACGGAAAGTTTTCACAACAGCGCGTGTGCTTATTTCAGTTGTAGCAATAGTAGGATTGTTATCATTCCTGGGTTACGTGTTTGGTTTAAGCTCGTTACTTCACCTTGGTCCTTTTACAATAATGGCGATTCATACTTCGATAACCTTCATCTTAATTACAATAAGTTTGTTATCGATGCGATTTATTTTTAATTCAGAGTTTATCATTAGGTCTGGATTTTGGATTGCTGTGGTTATACTTTCGTACATCGGGATCATCTCCTACTGGAATATTATCAGACAGATTGAAGATGCAAAATCTTTGACGCATTCACATGAAGTAATTCAAAAGCTCGAAGGGATATTCTCTAATGTTAAAGATGTTGAAACAGGAGTTCGAGGTTTTGTAATTACTGGCAAAGAGGAGTACCTTGAGCCATATTATGCTCAATACAACAGCATTGAGACAGAGCTTAAAGAGCTTCGCATATTAACCTTTGATAATCTTAACCATCAGCGTTCCATCGTCCTTCTTGAGCCGATCGTAAAGGATAAAATTGCGTATATGTCTGAAACAATTACGATCAGGAGAACTGATGGACTTTCAGCTACAGTGACTGAACAATATCAAACCCCAAAGGGAAAGCAATTAATGGATGAGATTCGTGTGTTGATAGAAGATATGAAGGATGAGGAGAATAAATTTCTCCAAGAACGAGAAAAAAAGTCGGAGACAAGCTCACGCAATGCTATGGTAACTTTGGTTGTTGGAAATATTGTAAGTTTTATTTTGTTAGTGGCGATATTCATATTGCTAATTCGGGAGAATCGGGTCCGTAAGCAGGCCGAATTGGTGAGCAAGCAGGCAGAAGAGGAAGTCCGAAAACTCAACGCGGATCTCGCACGACGCATTGACAAACGAACTGCTGAATTGAGGAAGGCATACGAGGAGATTCAAAAGAACGAGGAGCGGTTACGACAAACTCTCGATAACATGTTAGAGGGTATCCAGATTATTGGTAAGGACTGGCGTTATCGCTATTTAAACGATGCTGCCGCTAAACATGGTCGGAAATCAATGGAAGAGTTGATTGGTTATAAAATGATGGAAGTCTATCCAGGTATTGAAAATACGGAGATGTTTGCTGTTCTGAGGCGGTGTATGGATGAGCGAATTCCACAACGGATAGAAAATGAATTTACATATCCCGACAATACGAAGCGGTGTTTTGACCTTAGCATTCAGCCAACTCCTGAAGGTATCTTCATTCTCTCTATTGATATCACAGAGAGCAAAAAAGCTGAAGAACAGCGGGCAGAACTCGTTGGTCGGATGACAAGGATTGCATCTCATGTACCGGGTGTAATTTATCAATATTGTCTTAGGCCGGATGGAAGTTCATATTTTCCATACGCTAGTGAAGGCATTCGTGATATTTATGGAGTTGCACCCGATGAAGTTAAAGAAGATGCAACACCTGTTTTTAATGTCTTACATCCCGATGATATTGAAAGGATTAGCAAATCAATAAAAAAATCGGCTGAAACACTTACCAAAGGGTATGATGTGTATCGTGTTAATTTACCAAGCGGAAAAACAATTTGGGTAGAAGGGAATTCATCACCACAAAAACAAGAAGACGGCAGTATTCTTTGGTATGGGTATATTAAAGATATTACCGAGCGCAAGCACGCAGAGGAGGTACAGCGCAAGAATGAAGAACAATACCGTCTTATATCGGAAAATGTTGCCGACATGATTGCGGTTCTCGACCTTGAGGGAAAGCGGATTTACAACAATCCAGCATATAAACCAATATTAGGTGATCCAAAATTATTACAGGGAACGGATTCATTTCAAGAAATTCACCCCGACGACAGAGAAAAAATCAAGCGCATTTTTAAAGAGACCGTTCAGACAGGAATCGGGCAGCGAGCTGAGTACAGATTTGTAGCGAAAGACGGAAGCATCCACTTCATCGAATCACAGGGAAGTGTCATCCGTGATGAAAAAGGCGACGTCTCAAACGTAGTGGTTGTTTCACGCGACATAACCGAGAAGAAATTATTAGAACAGCAATTACTTCGCTCTCAGCGGATGGAAAGTATTGGCACGCTTGCCGGCGGTATTGCACACGATCTAAACAATGTTTTAGCACCGATTATGTTGGCAATTGAGATTCTTCGGAAAAAGCACACTGATCCAGATTCCGAACGAATGTTGGATACTATGGGAACAAGCGCCAAGCGCGGATCCGATATTGTAAAACAAGTATTAGCGTTCGGCCGCGGTGTCGAGGGTGAGCGACTCCTGCTTCAGCCAAAACACGTTGTAGACGAAATTGTTAAGATTGCTCAAGAGACATTTCCGAAGGACATACGGCTTCGCAAAGATGTGCCTAAAAATTTGTGGGTAATCAATGCAGACCCAACTCAGATGCATCAGGTGTTGCTAAATACTTTTGTGAATGCAAGAGATGCAATGCCAAGTGGAGGAACAATTACTATTTCTGCAGAGAATATCCGCTTAGATGAGAATTATGCAAGAATGCACATCAAAGCCAAACCAGATAATTATGTTCTTA
>JACQYX010000073.1 GCA_016207985.1 Ignavibacteriales bacterium
AAGAAAATCCCGGACTACTTCCATCAGAAGATTACTTCGACCGAATATATGGAAAAGGGAGATGGACACAGGGGTATCTTGTCAGCTTGGCAATCGGACAGGGAGAGTTAGGTGTCTCACCTATTCAAATGGCATGCTACGCGGCATCAATCGCAAATATAGGATACTTTCATACACCCCATGCAGTGTTAAGAATAAAGAACAAAGAGACTGGGAATATATTCAATATTCCAACCGAGACGAGAAAGCTGGATATATCCGACAGAGTTTGGGACATCATTCGCGAAGGAATGTATAGATGTGTAAATGAAGCTGGCGGAACGGGTCAATCTGCAAAAGTTAAAGATATTTCAGTTTGTGGTAAAACGGGTACCGCACAAAATCCACCTTATAAAGATCATGCATGGTTCATTGGCTTCGCTCCAATGGATAATCCTAAAATAGCAATTTGTGTTCTTGTTGAAAATGCCGGCTATGGCGGGGCAGTTGCCGCACCGATTGCCGGCTTATGTATTGAACAATATCTCTACGGCGAACTCATTCGAAAAAATCCTTTACAAATCATTTCTGTGTCGGATGCAAACCAACCGGAGGAAGTAACCCGTTGATGGACAACTGGTTTAAAGAGAATATCGATCCTAAGATTATTGTACCAATAATATTACTTCTATTTATTGGCATTATCTCTGTTTACAGTGCCACATACGATGCGGGTGCTTCGTTATATTTTAAACGTCAGCTGCTATGGGCGGGTGTTGGCATAATAATCATGTTTTTTATTATGTTAATACCTTTTCGCACTATTCAACTTTTGTCATATCCATTGTACGGGCTTTCGATACTATTTTTAATAGTCGTTTTATTTGTCGGGAAGATGGTCGCCGGTTCAAAAAGCTGGTTTGGTATCGGCGGTTTTGGCTTACAGCCATCGGAGATCGTCAAGGTTACTACAATTCTTGCACTCGCAACATATCTCTCTCAACGACAGGTTACCCTTAATCGTTTCAAGTATCTCGCTATAACAATCGGATTTGTACTATTGCCAGGACTTTTAATCGTGCTTCAACCAGACATTGGTACGGTGATCATTTATTTTGGAATGCTCATCGTGATTTTATACTGGGCTGGTGCATCGAACTTTCTAATGCTGTCTCTCTTAGCACCTTTAGTCGCCGCTGTAGCAACTCTCTTTGGAACTACAGCATTTTTCGTGGTGATAGCCCTGACCGTTACCGGATTGTTTCTTTTACGAGAAAATCGATTGGTCTCGGCAATGGTTTTCTCGTTCACTGTATTGATGGGTGTATCGGTACAATATATTTTCGGTAAGCTTGCACCGCATCAACAAAAACGGATCATCACATTCCTCGATCCCGATGCTGATCCGCTTGGGGCGGGGTATAACGTAATCCAATCGAAGATTGCAATTGGCTCAGGTGGATTGTTTGGAAAAGGTTTTCTTCAGGGGTCTCAGACACAGCTTAATTTTTTACCTGCACAATGGACAGACTTCATCTATTGTGTTCCCGGAGAAGAGTTCGGCTTCATTGGTGCTTTTGCAATTTTAATTCTACTCATGTTTCTTCTCTTTCGATGTGTTCAAATTGCAAGCATGGTTAAAAGTAGGTATGCAAGTCTCGTTACAATTGGTGTCATGTCTGCTTTGGTGACACACACTATAATCAATATCGGCATGTCAATGGGAATAATGCCTGTTATCGGATTGCCCTTGCCTTTCCTGAGTTATGGCGGCTCTAATCTTCTGACGAATATGATTATGGCAGGATTACTCCTTAACATGTATGCGAACAGAAAAGAGTATTAGAATCAGTAAAATATTTAAATTTAAAATTTGACGGCGAAATGTAACTGATAACTTTGTTGATTGGAAAAGATGTTTTCACTTTTATTGTCGGCTTTATGCAGACACGGAATAACATATCCGATTACAAAGCCAACCATTGCACCCGCGAGAATGTCGGTTGGAAAATGGGCGCCCGATTGGTACCGCAGAAAACCAACTGCAGAAGCAGTGAGTAGAGAGCCTGCCCACACATATGGCTTCCATCTCGAATGAAAAACTGCAGATGAAAATGCCCATGTTGTATGACCCGAGAAAAACGACCTTTGTGCATCGAAGGATATTTTCTTTTCCATTGGCACGAGAGGATTATAGACGAATGGTCTGATGCGCTTTGTACTATTCTTAATAAATTCAGGAACGATAGTCGCGAACAAAGCGGTCTCTAGATACATCACCCCTATCGATTTCCCGTCGTTCCTTATTTTATCATCCAACAAAAGAGTAAACGGAGCCGCCATAGTTAAACCGACAAGGATATCGCTTCCATTTGCAAGATCCTCGGAATAGTTATTCGTTGCGCTCCGGTCGAACCAATTTATATTTTCTTTTGAAAGATGGTCAATCTCTTGTTCGTTGAATACACCTATCGTATCGTTTACAAACGAAGTACCCAGCGCCACGATTGCACCTCCTCCAACGATGAGACCATCCTTAAGCCAGGTTGTTCGGTATTGCGTCTGAGTCATTAAAAGCGGGCTTGAAAGTAGCTCAACAATTGAAAAAACAATTACGATCAATCTCATAATCTTAATTTCTCTCATCCACATATCTTCACGTGATAATTCATAGTCAACTTTTTAAAATTTACAAGGTTCTTTTTCAAATGTCAATGAAATTATATGAAAATCATTTTATGAGACAGATTTATTTTTAAAAATTGCATTTCCCTTTTGGATTTACCATTGGAAAACTGTACTTTCCAAATGTTCTATGGAGCTTATACTGAGAAAACATACACTCGCCCATATACCTGACTTGAAAGTCGGTCAGAATCTTC
>JACQYX010000143.1 GCA_016207985.1 Ignavibacteriales bacterium
CCTCTACGTTATATTGTTTCTTTGACATCTTTTTGATCCTTTCTTTTTGTTTGTTCCTATAATATACTCATCCGATCAATAAGTTGTTCCTAATTTTGTCAAACACTACAATTTGCCCTTATATAATCGGTGGTTTATTTGCTTATGATGGTACTTATAAATCACAAGACACAATGAGAGGTGGCATTGGTTACTGGAAAAAATTCAATGAACCTGTCATGAACTTTTCAGGTTATCCGATTGTAAAAGATTCAATCGAAGTATCAGAAGGTTGGAATATAATTGGGTCAATCAGCAATCCCGTTACAACATCATCTATTACAACAGAACCGTCTAATATTATAAGCTCTTTCTTTTTTGGATACAACAAAGGTTACCTTGTCTCAGATACTGTTTATCCAGGGAAGGCTTACTGGATCAAAGTAAGTGAAGGTGGTAAATTAATTTTATCATATGGAGGAATCAGAAAGCTTACAAAGCCAATGGCATCATCCGTTAATTTTAATAATTTTAACTCATTAACAATTACTGCATCTGATAATGAAAAACAGGTAATATACTTTGGGAGAAAGCCAATCGAAAATTTTTCAACCGATTATTATATTATGCCGCCTTCGCCACCTTCAGTTGTTTTTGATGCTCGCTTTGGCTCACAACGCATGATTGAAGTGGTTGAAGATGGAAATGCTAACAAGTTTCCAATCATTATCTCCTCAGCAAATTACCCTGTAACAATAAGCTGGGAGTTAATGGATAATAATGTCACTTCGTCTTTATTAATAAATGGAAAAGAAATCCATATGAGAATTAATGGTTCAACCCAAATCGTAAGTCCAGAATCTCAAGCCATTTTAAAGCTTAATGGCTTTACCGATATACCAATGGAATACGCATTAGAGCAAGCATATCCCAACCCGTTCAATCCGAGTACAGCAATAAGATATCAATTACCTAATGTAGGTCGAGAAGCCTTCTCGACCTACAAGGTTAGCTTGAAAGTATACAATATACTTGGACAGGAGGTTGCTACACTCGTCGATGGGATTCAGTCCGCCTCAGGCGGAGCAGGATACAAGTCGGTGATTTGGAACTCGACAGATAATACAGGCAATACGGTTACAAGCTGTCAGGAATTTTTTCTTGACACAACAAAGCACGAAACCGATAGCATGGTTCACTGCCGATCCTGCAGTACATATGTCAGGTCGGAAGACCTGATATCACCGACGGTCAAAAGACCTGACATCACCGACGGTCAGAAGATCTAACATCGCTGGTGTTTTTATAATCCCTTAAAAATACAATCCATTCCAAATCGCCTTTAAAATCAAATAAACATCAGGCATTAGAAAGAAATATTATGTTATTGTTTCAACCAATCTATTTAGCGATGTAACATCTCGTCATTTCTCTAATAAGAGTTTTCCTGCCGATATTTGTTTTTATATAAAAAACGATTAAATTATTTGAAAAAGCATTAATTGAAAATAGAATATGACTACAATAACAATTTCCAGAAAAGAGCTAAAAGACGCCGTCAAGGAAAGCGTTCGAGAAGTTCTTTCTCAAGAACTGATAAGTTTAAGAGCCCTTCTTATACCGTTAGTTTCTAAAAATGAACAAAGAGATATCGAGAAACGATACGTCAAACCAACTCGGAAAACAGCTAAGACTATAACTATCGAATTATGAAATGGAGAATTGATTTATCGCATCGTTCGGTCAAATTTATACGACAAAACAATATTCCAGAAGACTTCGTCATTAATAAAATTGAGCTAACATTAAAGAAATTTCAGGGCGAAGATGTCAACATAGATGTTAAGAGACTTAGAGGAGAATGGAAAGGATTCTATCGCATACGAGCGGGTAAATTAAGAATTATCGTTGAATTTGATTTCGATATTAAAAAAGCATTTATCGAAGCAATTGATTGGCGAGGAGAGGTTTACAAGTAACAAATCGAGATAAACCCTTGGGGTAGTGTCGGCCCCGCTCAGCGGGATTCCTTATACTGCAAAGCACGAAACCAGTAGCATAGTTTGCTGCCATCTTGCAGTACATATGTCAGGTCGGAAGACCTGACATCACCTAAAAGTACAATCCATACCAAATCGTCTTCGGTGCAAATTGGACAGCGGGCAGTGGCAAGTGTATAAAATTTAGTGCTTCACCAAGTGTTTTAAGAAACGGTGTATCGTCCGGTATTATCTTCGTCATATCCAGATCGGGTGCAAGGAAATAAACTCGATGTGGTTCTGTACCAGCGATATCACGCGCACCATAACCAATAGCAATTCCGAGAAACGGGAGCCAATAATCTTTAATTCTCTCTGGAAGTAGATTACCAACCTTAACACTCAGCCAGAATGTTTGTCCTTCATAATCATCAATCATGATATGCTTCTGACCTTGAAAACCGATTCCGTGCTTGGTCCCAATTAGTTCAGAAGGATGGTAACTTAATTTTAAATCGAAATTCTGAAGATAAGGCATATAGTAACGTGCAGGATTCCATAATGCACCTGCAAGATTGGAAGCCCAATCGACACGGTCGAAGCCCCATTTGGAAAAGCCATCTTCGATCTCGACATATGATTGGAATAACAAACTCCCTCCGGCACCGATCCACAAAGCACTCTCTTCGGGTAAATTTGCCCATTGCAGAGATTTACTCATAACAAATCCGAGCACTGCACCGCCATAAAAGTGTCCGATTTTATCGACAGTCAAACCATACTTTAAATCTTCCTGGAAATGAAACGGTGCGCGGTTATCTTTCCACCATCCGTTTTGCTGATAGATATGAATCGCAGTCATTGCACCGACAAGTGTTCCCCCAACAAGAAGAAGTCGTGTGCTGTTGATCTGGGTTTGTTTTGAAGAAGTGGAATACTCAGAGGTATCGATTTGTTGTGCAACACCATTTAAGGATACAAGCACAATAATTATCAGTACAATACCGGATCGATACACAATGAAATAAATTTTATTTTAGAGTGTTCGGAAGGATTTTTTTTCTGAAATATTCTAATGTTTTCTTAAGACCCTCCATCCTATTCACCTTCGGTTCCCACTTGAGGAATTTCTTGGCTTTGGAAATATCGGGCTGACGAATCTTTGGATCGTCTTCGGGTAAATCTTGGAAAATAATTTTGCTTTTACTACCTGTGATCGTAATTATTTCTTTCGCAAGCTGAAGCATTGGTATCTCATCGGGATTACCGATATTAATCGGATCAGAAATATCAGACATCAGTAGACGATAGATACCCTCGATCAAGTCATCCACATAACAAACACTTCGTGTTTGACTTCCATCTCCGAACACCGTAACATCCTCTCCTCTCAATGCTTGCGACATAAAAGCGGGAATTGCTCTACCATCATTAATTCTCATCCGGGGTCCATAGGTATTGAAGATGCGGACAATTCTTGTATCCACACCATGGTAGCGGTGATATGCCATCGTCATTGCTTCAGAGAAACGTTTTGCCTCATCATACACACCACGCAAACCGATCGGGTTCACATTGCCCCAATACGATTCTGGTTGGGGATGGATGAGCGGATCGCCGTACACTTCGGAGGTCGAAGCGATGAGAAATCTTGCTTTCTTTTCTTTCGCAAGTCCGAGTGCTTTATGTGTACCTAAAGATCCAACTTTCAATGTTTGAATCGGCAGCTTCAGGTAATCAATAGGACTCGCAGGTGATGCGAAATGAAGAACGTTGTGAACCGGACCTTCAATGAAAATGTAATTAGTTACATCATGGTTCACGAATTGGAATCTCTCGTTCCCCATTAAGTGGGAAATGTTTGCAGTATCGCCGGTGATGAGATTATCAATGCACACGACATGATGCCCTTCAGCGAGT
>JACQYX010000110.1 GCA_016207985.1 Ignavibacteriales bacterium
CTGCTCCGAAATTTATCTCCATCCTTTGTGAACTGTATTGCTGCATAGGGAACTTCAACATAAACATCCAATCTGCTGACACCATATTCGCCCGATTCGAAACTTAATGCATCAAAATAAAATTGGGGCGATTCGGGCAGCTCTACAGGAGGCATTTCTGCCTGAGCAAAAAGTATATTCGGTACAAGAATTAGAGAGAAAATCAACGGTAAATATTTTGTCATACTCATTTTATCAAACCTTCTTTCCTATAAAACTTTGGTACTTATACATGTCGCATCTTATCAACTAATGTTCCGAAAAGATCGTATGCATCTGCATCGGTTACTTCCACATCGTAAAAATGCCCCGGTGAAAGGTTCTCAACATCGTGAAGCGTCACTTCATTATCGATTTCGGGCGCATCATATTCTGTCCGACCGACAGCCGTGCTGCCCTCCGAGTGATCAACGAGAACGGTTATCTTTTTCCCAATGTATTGTTGATTATTTTGGAACGTTATTTCTCTCTGTGTCTCCATAATTATTTTATAACGTTCCTCCTTTACCTCGTGTGGAATCGGATCACCCAGCTGAAATGCAAATGTATCCTCTTCTTGTGAATAGGTAAAGACACCGAGCCGATCGAATTTTGTTTCCTTGACGAAATGGTGAAGTTCTTCGAACTCTTTTTCTCCTTCATTCGGATATCCGACTATGAGCGTTGTACGTAAGGCAATATTTGGAATCTTAGTACGAATATTGTCTAAAAATAATCTAATCTCCTTGCTTCCAATTCCTCTTCGCATCGAAGTCAGAACGGAATCAGATATATGCTGGAAGGGAATGTCGAGATACCGGCAAAGATTCGGATTATTTTTAAATTGTTCAAAAACATCCGCAGGGAAACCCGTCGGAAAAGCATACATCAATCGTATCCATTCAATACCGCTAATGCCGGCAAGCTGTTCCAGAAGCTGTGCGAGTGCTCGTCTCCCGTACAAATCTAAGCCATAATACGTACTGTCCTGTGCGATAAGTATCAACTCTCTCACTCCTGAATCAGCGAGATGCTGTGCTTCTTCCACAATTTTCTCAATCGGTCTGCTGATATGGGTTCCGCGGATTAACGGGATAGAACAAAACGAGCAGGGGCGGTCACATCCTTCAGAAATTTTCAAGTAAGCATAATGTCCAGGTGTAGTAAGCAGACGCTCACTCAACAGCTCATATTTAAAATTACCGCCAAGTGTGTGTATCACCTGATCTAATTTGTTTGCACCAGTACAATTATCGATTTCGGGAATTTCCTTTCGCAGCTCATCAGAGTAACGTTCTGCGAGGCATCCCATGATGATCAGCTCTTTTATTCTCCCTTCTTTTTTCAATTGAGCTGCATGGAGAATTGTTTCGAGCGATTCTTGTTTTGCGCTTTGTATAAAGCCACAGGTATTGATAATTACAGCATCGCTTTGATCAGAATTCGCGACAAGCTCTAAATTATTGGCTGTCAATTGTCTCATTAGTACTTCTGAGTCTACGATATTCTTCGGGCAACCGAGTGTGATGATGTTGACCTTATGTCGCTTTAGTGGCATCTAACTGAAGAGAATGTAATCAATATAAAGATACACAAGCGGCGACACAAATAACAAGCTGTCGAACCGATCGAGTATTCCACCATGTCCGGGGATTATTGTAGATGAATCTTTCACACCAGCATCCCGTTTTAATAAAGACTCAAACAAATCACCTATCTGACCGAAGATACCGACGATTATGCCAAGGATGATTGCACTACCGAGCGGAAGATACTCCAGCACCAGCAACTTCGCTGTAATTGATGCGATGATTGCAAAGATAAATCCGGCGATTGCACCTTCCCAGCTTTTATTCGGACTAACTCTGGGAAACAGCTTATGTTTACCTAATGCACTGCCGATATAATAAGCTGCGGAATCGCATATCCAGATGATTGCAAACAACGAAATAATTGTAAAACCTCCCCAATTGTAAATCTTCTCTATGACGACTGGATCATTGAAGCTTGAAAGATCCGGGAAATATCGTCCGACCGGAAAATCGAACGGCACAAACAGCTCCCGTAATCCGATCAATGTACCAAAGAAGAGTGAGATATAGACAACCCCAAAAATCGTAGAGGTTAGATTCAGAATCGTGGATCCATTGTTTTTAAATAATTCGATTATGCTTAATACTATTATAACGACAACAACTGTCATAAATAACAATTGAGTCTGGGTCGGAAACGGTATGAAACATCCCAGCGATTCAGCAAATCCAATAAGAAGGACACTCAACTTCACATGATAAAAAGAAAGGTTGATAGCGAATCCGGACAGCACTCCTAAAACAATCTGAGGTTTTGCTCCTTTCAACTCGGCAAGTTTATAGAACTCATGAATCGCAAGTGCTGAGATTAACGCTATCATTCCAAAAAAGTATACTTCGCCTTTAAAACATATAAATATGATGATAGGAATTGCTATAATTGCAATTAACAAACGTTTCGTATGATCGCTCAAATGACTCCTCTTAATCGTTATTGTTGATTTGGTATATAAACATCATCATCTGTGATTGTGGGCTTGGTAATTTTTAAAAAGTAATACATCGAGACAA
>JACQYX010000226.1:0-2637 GCA_016207985.1 Ignavibacteriales bacterium
AAATCATTAAATATGCTTCAAGCTTATGCAGACCTGATAGATGGAGCCAATGAAATGGTCTGTTGTATTTATCCTTTTAACATTGATAAAAGGTTTCAAACCGTTTTTCAGGAGGATAAAAAATATATCAGGTACATTTTACTCGACGAGCGGAGGGAATATAATACATTTCAGACAAATGATAAGGATGTCGAGGTTACAGCAGGTTCATATATAAAAAGCGAGGTTGATCAATGGGTAGCCGAAACAAGTGCCGGACGAATTATCAAGTCCGGTGTGGATTATCTTCATAACAAAATTATCATAATAGATCCGCTTGGCAAAACTCCAATTACAATCACAGGTTCAGCTAATTATAGTGAAAACTCAACCAACAAGAATGATGAGAACACGCTCGTTATAAAAGGAGATGACCGGGTGGCTGATATTTATTTCACCGAATATGTGCGATTGTTTGACCACTTTTCATTTCGCGAATGGCTTAATAAAAATGTCAAAGAATTCAATCCTTTTCTCGATGAGACAGGGAAATGGGTTGATAAATATTTCGATAATCCGGAACATCTGAATGTGAAAAGAAAATTGGTGTTTAAGAATATGGCCGGAGCCCAAGAGAGTAAATAATTCTCACAACAGTTAATCCTGTATGATATCCTGATCTGATACTCTCCGAAACGCTTCCGGTCGGTAAGGTTTCGATCCCTACAGTCCCACCTCCGCTCGAGAGCAAGCGGGATTAAGTGGACAGCATATAAAGTGATTCCTATGGTATGTAAAAAACGGCAACCATGAAAATATTTGTTCGAGTAGTTTGACTGTCCGAAACCTCTTCTGTTTTTTATCGTAATTGTTAAGTAATTACTCAAGTTAATTAACTTTTACAATATCCCAACTTCTTCTCCACACACATGTTTCTTCCTATTAAAAAATTGAAATCAGATTCTTTAACCCTGTGGCAGAGTGTTCCATCCGACTTTCCAAAACTGGATAACTGTTACACAATCGACCAGCAACTTCAGAAGGAGGCAGAAGTAGATCGATTGATGCACGATGTGGATGTTTCCCTTGAAAGGTTGAAGGCATCGGGTCGTGCTGTACGGCGAGAAACAGCCGAAGTGCGAAGCCGGATTCAGCGTTCTATTGTTCAGCTACTTCACACATTCGATTGCGTCATAGATATTGAAATGGAGCAATCCTTTTCTAAAGTTATCGATGAATTTATAGAACGAGCGTACGAGTTCGATCCGCAGATCGGTGATGAAGCAATTTATCAGGCATCAAGGAACGTCCTGATCATGAATACATTTCAGATGCATCTTGAGAAGGAGATTACTCTCACTCCATCGGTTTTTGCATACAGTATGCTCTACCCTTACACCGACAACTACCTTGATTCTATTGGTATCTCTTCGCATTCAAAGCATGATTGGAATGAATGGCTGCTGCTTCGTCTCTCTGGAATTGCGGTAACGCCGCGGAATCTACGTGAGCGAATCATCAATCGGCTGGTGGAGATGATTGAAACTGAGTATGATCGTGGTGTGTATACGAACGTGTATGAAAGTCTTCTCGCTATTCATAAGGCACAGACGAGGAGCGTAGCACAGCAGTGCGATAATCTTTCCGACGCTGAGCTGCTCGATGTTAGTGTAGAAAAAGGAGGGACGTCGGTTCTCGCGGATGGATATCTTGTAGCCGGCGAGTTATCGGCATCTGATGCGGAATTCTTTTATCGATTCGGAATTCTATTACAGCTTATCGACGATCTACAAGATCTTCAGGAAGATCGCTCTCGTCGACATCAGACGCTTGCGGGCTGTGCAGCAGAAAATGGAGAGCTTGATGGTTTCACTAATCGATTATTGTCGTTCGCTGCTTCAGTACTGAAACCAGCTCTTCATAATCAGCAGAAACTGTGTACGTTAATTGAACGCAGTTGTCGACTTTTGATCCTTGAGGCAATCGCATCCAACCATAGTTATTATAGCGATCATTATATCCTGACTATGGAACGTTACTCACCTGTAAGGTTTGATTACCTGAGGAGTATCAACCGAAAACTTAAAGAAAGACACGGTACCAATCGAGTGAAAGAGTTACGCAAGTATCGACATTTCAGTAGACGAGTTAAAGAGGGAATTTTTGTCTGAACTCCGACTTCTTCTTGATCCTTTCTTTGTTTATATATTATTAATTGATTAAAAAGTTGTTCCTAATTTTATCAAACACTATAAGGAATTCTTATTGTTTGGAAAGCATTGTATCGAAACTGAGGGGTGCGGCTTAGTAATATGAGATCTTTAGGGAATATTTAAAGGTTGAAGATTTATCACACGTGCTTCATTTTTTTTAGAGGCATCTTCAGTTTTTGATGGTAAACTAATATTGAATTTTTCAGTATACCAATTTAAAAAACGAAGTTTAAAATTATAAACAGCATTTATGTTTGCCCGATCCAACATATGCTTTCGAGTAATCTTGTCGACGTCTCCAGAAGATGTACCGATCACTGCAAAACTATCAGAAGTATTGTAAAAATTATCCTTAATATACACTCTATATTGAACATAACCACCCATACCATCCTCATCGGAAGTGAGCAATAACCCGAGTAGACCATACATATGAGTATTAGAA
>JACQYX010000226.1:2761-6867 GCA_016207985.1 Ignavibacteriales bacterium
GATGTACATTGAATTTAAAATATTAATTGCTAAACTTTCAAAAGGCGATGATAATGTTGAATAAACCCCAGTAAGATCTTCTATTGTTGAAAAAGTGACCTTCTCTCTGTTGGTATCTGGAATTGGTTTGAGAGGCTTAGGCGAGCATCCCCATAAATAAATTAGGAATGAAAGTAAAATTATTTCACTTAAAATTATTGGACTTTGAGTTGTATTTTTATTTTTAGCGTTCACGTAACTATAGATAGAAATGTTCATCACCACGGTAATTATGTCCTTTTAGTCTCAATATAATTTTCTGATTATTTATTGCCAAATCCAGGCGTCATTTATTAATTCATGATTGGTAATTTGGATCTTTTAGTATTAATTTATCAACGATGATGTGTTTTTCCTCTTGACGTCCTATTACAAATATTATTAGGTGAAATTACCGGTGTCACGAACCAAAGAGAGTGTCTGAAAACCATAAAAGACTGTCATGTTGATCCCGCTTCAACGGGAGAAACATCTTTTCTTGGCAATTTTAAACCAGATTCTCAGAATGACCTTCCTTCTTTACTAGTTCTCGGACAGTCTCGTGCGCCATGACAGCCAGGGAATAATCTAGATATCATCACAGTCGGAGTTCTATCCACAATTATGTTCTAATCTGCTTCCACCAGTTATTTACAACATCACCGACATTTGTGTCAGCTTCCTTCTTTTGCCATTTGATGAAGAATTTAATATCACCGCTTGCCGGGGTCGGAGATGGCATATCAATCATGACCCTCGCGGGAATTGCAACTGCATCTCCAATTAGAAATGCTTCCCCTTGTTGTAAGGTTGGAAGAATATCGATCAAGCTCGAGAGCGCATCGGGAACAAGCTTTCGGACGTAGTTTTGATCGTTCGGATTCAAGAGACGCATCGCGATAAAGTTGTTGCATTGTGCCGTGATCGTTTCAGAGATTTCAGAAGGTCTTTGACTCACAATCATGCAGCCAACACCATATTTTCTTCCTTCTTTCGCTATTCGCTCTACAGTTTTTCTTGCTGCTTTGCTTCTTCCCATGGTCGAGAGATAAGTATGTGCTTCTTCGAAAACGATAAGAACAGGGAAGTTCTGTCTGCTTGTATTCCAGAGATTGAAATCGAAAATTATTCTGCCTAAGAGAGAAACGAGAACATTGATGACATCGAACGGCACTCTGCTGAGATCGAGCACAGTGACCTTTTTTCCTGTATCGATTCCAAAAAGTCTCGTAAGTAGCTCGTTAAAAGTATCCGAAGATTTATACTTTTTCGGTTTGAACAGGAATTCATACCGTTTGTCTTGAATTTTACTCTCAAGTCGGACAAGAAATCTTGTGAATTGTCCATAGAATGGTCCTTCTTTACCTCCCAGCGTCCGCTCTGTATCGAGTGAGCGCATCCGCGCGCTGACTTCCAGAAAATCAAAATATACGGGCGTGTCGATAGTTAGGAAATCTTTAAGCTGTAAATTTTTACCTCGCTTTGAATCGAGGACGGCGTCTTTCATCACCATCATCTGATTGTGTGCCGATGGCTCATTCTCGTCAACGAACGTTTCGACGAGCTCATCAAAATTCATCAACCAGTATGGAAGCTCAAGCTCTGTGATCTTTATGATATTTCCTTGTTCTACGAAGGCAGGCTCGTACTCACCATGGAGATCGAGAAGGATGATATGTGTGTTCTCTAATTGCTGTACCTTCTGGAGTATAGATGCTGTCGTACATGATTTACCGGAACCGGTTGATCCGAATAGCGCAACATGTTTAGCAAAGAATTTGTTAGGATCGATGTACAACCGTTCTTGATCCATAATCGATAAAGCCCCGAGAGAAAAGTTATTCTCTCTGAAGGTCGAAAATATCGTTTTCAAGTCATCAATAGGTGCGGCATAAACGGGACTCCCTAACAATGGAAACGATGAAACACCGCGGGTGAATTTTCCATTCAGTAAAGTACCAATGAGCTGGATTTCCATTAGCTTCTTTGGCGATTTTAATGATAACTTTTCGTCCACGGCGGATAAATCGTGATATCGGACGGAAAATATACTCCCGATTACCGACCGATCACCGCTTGGAATGATTACATAGCTCCCTAATTTACCAACCATTTCTCCCTCCCTTGCTCGCCATAGAATTCTCCTTGGTCATTAGTCGCTTCAGGGACACCGTCTGTATATAGCAGTAAAGTATCTCCTTCATTCATTAAAATATTTTCAGTTCTGAAGTTCTCATTCGGGAATGGACCCAGCATCTGTCCCGTTGTTTCAATAAATTCTGCCGTTATCGCGTCTTTTCTTAACAGGATCGGATTATTATGTCCACAGTTGGAATAAATAATCAGTCCGTTTTTGTCGTCGGTTAACTCTGCATAAAATAATGAGACGAAATGTTCTTCGGAAAATGTCTTATTCAGTAATTTATTGATGCGTGAGAGGAGGGAGCTGATCTTTGTTTGGTAATCGAAACCCATTCTGAGGGCACCCGAAGTGTATAGTGCTTGGGCGGCAGCGGAAAATCCTTTGCTTGCTGCGTCTCCGATGACCACAGCCACACGCTCATCGTCTCCATTGGTTTGGAGGTAATCGAAAAAATCTCCGCCAACCACCCGGTCAGGGATCGAGATACCGTAAATCTCGAATGAATGAAATCTCAGCTCATGCTGTGGTAAAATACTTTTTTGTATTTCGCGTGCTTTATCCAGATCCCGTTCAAGAACCTGTGCTTCTTGCTCCATCTTTTTATTTTTGAGGACAGAACTTAACGCCGAGCTGATAATATTGAGCGTTGAGGTTAATGATTCATCGAGGTGATCGGCGTTAAATGCTAACACGTAACGATACAAAACGTACCCTCGCCATTGAATTTTATCGCCGATACCTGTCGCAGAATATTTTAAGATTCCACGTTTGCGGAGATACCAATCTTGTTCACTCCCCAACATGGTACGAACCTTGGGAAGCTCGAGAAAAATTGGGTAATCTTTTATTTTTATCTTGTAATGCGTTTTGATCTGTTCGATATCACCGACTTGATAAAGAAGCTCGTAACTACCCGATTTGGTATCCAACTTCCAAACACGCCCGCCATTTATGTTGATTTCTTCATTTTGTACAATCTCGTGAATCACCTGCTGGAGTAATTCTTCTTCATCGGTGAAGTGACGAGATGCTATTTTTTCGATAGTTCGATAAAGCTTTCTGAGCTGCATGCGATTTCAAAGTAATATAGAAAAACCTATAAAATGTACTCCGAAAAAGCGTAAAATGCAAGATTAATGAAGATATTTAATCTCGCCAGCTTTCACAGCAAAATTAAGGTGGTCTTCCTTTCTCGGGATTGCACATGAATACAAAGAGGTATATGCACAGTATGGATTATAAGCGTTGTTTAGATCGATTGTATATAGGAAGTCCGGGTCGATATTTTCTTCACCGACATCTACATATCGACCGACGTTGTAGGTTTCTTTACCTGTTGTCTCGTCTGTGAACCATACGGAGAGATAATTTTTGTAAAGTTCATATTTTTTAGGATCTGCGGCTGTGATTTTATAAACATTTATTGAATACTCTTTGTCGTCGAAATCCAGGATGAAATATCCGTACTTTAAGTGTTTTCTCTCTTCACCTTTTGTTCCATAGATCGAAACGGTTTCGGGATTTTTGTATTTATGTAGTTTCGATTTAAAATAATATCGAACATCGGGTGGAAACCATTTTATCCCCTCGAAATGAATTGTTGAATCGCGCTTGAATGGAGAAGCCGGATCGAAACGAAATGTTGAATCAACCTCAATACGGTGGGCAATAATTTCATTGGCGATGCGAGTACTGTCTTCTCGAGTGAGTTGAAGTTTGCTCTCTCGATCTGTACTGCAATTTATTGAAAAGAAAATAATGATAATCGTTAAGGTAGGAAAGAAAAAGAGAATTGTTTTCATCGGATGCCTGGTTTTGTGTCGAGTCTTTTCGGAGATTGTGTAAACCAGCTTGTGCCTCCATTGGATGTTTTAATTATGATACCATCACCACCAACTGCCCAGGCGTCATTATCATCGATTGCATAGAATCCGTGCAACACTTG
>JACQYX010000227.1 GCA_016207985.1 Ignavibacteriales bacterium
CGGGAATACATTTCAATGTTTTATGAATTGTTTCTGAATAAGGTTTTCCTGCTGCCTCGTAGAATGCTAAGTTCAATTTATAAGCACAGACTAAATCTTTTGTTGCTTCGATAATTTTCTTATTGAACTCATGTTGCGGATATTTTGCCCTCCGAATTGACTCGGGTATCTTTTGAACATCCGTATCGAGTCCGATGCAAAGGAGAGAATCATTTTTTTTCTTTTTTTTCTTTATTTTTTGAGTGGAAGTCATAGACCTTTTCGAGATTTACAATTCAAGTTTCATGCTTTATTATTTTCTCCAATAATCCAACGATCCACCGCTCCATCACTTTAAATGTTCTGCTAACCATTCGAAAACAGTTTTATGCCACAATTCACTATTCTGTGGTTTTAAAACACCGTGCCCCTCGTCTGGGAAGTATAAAAATTTCGATTTGATTCCCATGCGCTGCAGTGTTGTGAATAATTGCATTCCTTCTGAAACAGGAACGCGGTAGTCAAGCTCATTATGAATTATGAGCATGGGAGTTTTGTATTTTAAGAGATTCTTAGCGTGGGCGTGCGGCGAAAACTTGTTGTACTCTTCGGGTACATCCCATGGTGTTCCGCCATGTTCCCACTCGTCGAACCAAACTTCTTCAGTCGTGCCATACATCGAATAAAAATTGTAGATGCTTGCGTGTGTAATAATTGTTTTAAATTTTCCCGATTGTGTTGCCAGCCAGTTCATGAAGTAACCGCCGTAAGATGCCCCCGCCGCAGCAATTCGTTCGTTATCTATGTATGGTAATTTTTCCACGTGGTCAACACCCCCCATAACATCTTCGTATACTTTTCCGCCCCAGTCGCCGCTGATCTCGTTAACAAACTGTTGACCAAAACCGGTTGAACCCCTCGGATTTGGTGCAAGAATCACATACCCTTGTGCTGCCCACATTTGGGCATTCCATCTATAATGCCAACCATTTTCCCACGCACCTTGTGGTCCACCATGCACCAAAAGTACCAGAGGATATTTTTTAGTTGCGTCAAAATTTGACGGTTTGAGTAACCATGCTTGAATTGTTGCCCCATCCGCACCTTTGTATGTAATGCTTTCCGGCTCGTTCATTTCGATATTGGAGAATAGCTTATCATTGACGCTTGTGAGCTTCTGAATATTCTTTCCATCGGATGATGCACGAAAGATTTCTGCAGGTCGTGAAAAAGTGTGGCGTGAAAAACAAATCGATTTGCCGTCGGTAGAAATGCTAACTTCGCCATTCACCCCACCTTCAACTACTTTTATAATGTTTCGATCTTTCAATGAGAGATAATAAATCTGTTGATTTGCTTTTTCTTCCGATGTGAAATAAATTCTATTTCCGTCAGTCGTCCATTGAAATGCTCCAACTGAGACATCGAATTTTTCGGATAATCTCTCGATACTTCCCGTTATACGATTATAGAGCATTAATTCAAACTTATCCGCTTCAAAACCAGGTGTCCGCTGTGCACGATATGCGATGTATTTTCCATCTTTTGAGTATTTTGGGAAACCGTCAGCCGCTGGGTTTGATGTCACCTGTTTTCGAGCGCTTCCATCTATTGAAACTGTATAGATATCATGATTAGTGTTCCAAGCTTCATTCTCCGTTGGGGTTGCGGTGTATGCAATTTCCTTTCCGTCGGGTGAGAATGCAAAATCATCTCCTGCAGAAAATGTGGAAGACGTTGGAACGGCATCCCGGTCTCCCGGAGTGATATCTTTAGGTTCACCACCCTCGATCCCTTGCACGAAGATGTGCTGTCGCTTATCGTCAACCCAAGCATTCCAGTGCTTGTATAATAATTTAGTCATGATCCGCGCTTTAATTTTGCTCTTCGCTTTACTTTCATCTTTCTTCCGATTTAAATCGTCACTTTCTTCAAACGGTTTATCTGAGAATTCAGGGTAAACAGTCGATACGAACGCGATAGTTTTTCCATCAGGGGACCAGACTGGATTTGAAGCACCCGGTGACAATGTTGTAAATTGGCGAGCTTCTCCTCCATCGACATCGATCAACCAGATCTGCCCGTCACCAGAGCGTGAAGAAACAAACGCTATGGTTTTACTGTTCGGCGACCAGCGTGGATTTGCATCGCTGCCTGGACTTGAAGTCAATCGGCGCATCTCCCCACCCGATATTGGCATCAGCCAGATATCGCTGTTCATTTTATTTGCTACCTTATCGACGTCTGTTATAACAAAGGCGATCCATTTGCCATCAGGAGAAATTTGAGGATCAGCAACACGCTTGATGCGGAAAAGGTCTTCAATCTCAAGAGGTCGTGTGGTTTGAGCAATTAGCAGGGTACATTGAAGAATACCAATTACAATCATAATGATGAACGAGAAGAATAAAGTGGCTTTGTTTCTCATTTCTTAATAACCTTTCTGAAATATGAAATCATTAATGTTCAATTTTGAGTGCCTAAATATCCAAATATTCATTAAAATTTTTCCACATCATCGACTCTACCGGCTTCGTGGTAGGTTTTGTATATTTGGCAGTTTTCTTTTTTGAGTAAGGGATTTCGACTTGACCGTTAACTTCAAAGTAAATTAATTGGCCAATCGGCATACCTGAATAGATCCGTACCGGTTGACGGACCGATATCTCAAGCGTCCAGGTGTTGCAAAAGCCAATATCTCCTTTGCCCGCTGTAGCGTGAATATCGATCCCAAGTCGTCCAATGCTGCTTTTCCCTTCAAGGAAAGGAACATGGCTGTGAGTTTCAGTATATTCTTTCGTGACACCGAGATACAATTTTGTAGGGACAAGGATTAAACCGTTTTTCGGAATGCGGAAAGAGTCGATCTTATTATGCTTTTTTGCATCGAGTATTTCGTCTTTATACATTGCAATCCACTCACCTAAATGAACATCGTAACTATTAGAGCCGAGATATCTGCGGTGGAAAGGCTTAATAACGATATTGCCCTTTTTCAACTCAGCAAGGATTTGCTTGTCGGTTAGTATCATTGTAAGGTAGCAAGGGATTATGACAAAATATTAAGACATGACAATTTAATAATTTCCAACATCTTTCCAAAGATGTTTTTCAGATTTATCTATAGAATTCCATCCACCCAATATGACAGCTCCCCCAAGCGTTGAGCGAATTACATTACCATTTCTTCCAGATTTGCCGCATTCTCAATACGCCACCGATGTTATATTTTGATTTAACCTCTTTGAGAAGCGGTTTGGCTTCTTGTTCTGTATTAAAAGATCCAATCCATACGAGGTATAGAAGATTTTTTCCATCCAGAAGATTTTCATAAATGTTAAC
>JACQYX010000228.1 GCA_016207985.1 Ignavibacteriales bacterium
CCAGGTGATTGGTTTTGACGGAGTTCCTCAAGCAGGAGATAGTCTCATAGTTATGGAGAACGAACGCGAAGCTCGTGCGATAAGTCTCCGACGTACACAATTGAAACGTGAACAAGATTTCCGGTTGATTAGAAGCGTAACCCTCGATGATATTTCACAAAAAATTAAAGACGGTAAGATTAAAGAGCTAAAAGTTATAGTCAAAGGCGATGTCGATGGCTCGGTAGGTGCTCTCTCAGACTCATTGATGAAGATTATGCATTCTGAAGTACGCGTTAATGTCATTCATCGTGCAGTTGGCACGATCTCCGAGTCGGATGTGTTACTTGCAGCAGCATCGGGTGCAGTTATTATCGGTTTTCATGTCAGACCCAACTTGAACGCCCGCCGCTTGGCTGAACAAGAAAATGTTGATATACGATTATACAACATTATTTATGATGCCATTGATGATGTGAAAAAGGCGTTAGAAGGATTACTATCGCCTGAGAAGAAAGAAGAGATCACCGCTACAATCGAAGTAAGAGATGTTTTCAAAGTACCAAAAGTTGGAACTGTTGCAGGATGTTCAGTACAGGATGGCAAGATTGTACGGGGAAATAAGGTCCGTCTGATTCGCGATGGTATCATTATATTCGAAGGAGGGATTTCCTCACTAAAACGCTTCAAGGATGATGTTCGCGAAGTTGAATCAGGTTTTGAATGTGGAATTGGGTTAGACGGCTTCAACGATATCAAGGTTGGTGATACGATAGAAGCGTATAAAATTGTTGAAACAATGCGTAAGTTATAAAAAGGATGATAAAATGTCATTACGGACAGATAAAGTTGCATCCCTCATCAAAGAGGAAGTTGGTATGTTTCTCACTCGTGAATATCGTGATCCAGGCTATGGATTCATTACTGTGACAGATGTTCATATAACACCGGATCTTCGGATCGCAAAGATATATGTGAGCATCATGGGTTCATCAGAAGTAAAAGTGATGACACTTCAAATGCTCGAAAATCATAAAGGTGAGATTCGATCTTTCATTGGCTCACATTTGAGGTTAAAGTTTACACCCTCAATTCAATTTTATGTAGATGAAACTCTGGATCGTGTCGATAGGATTGATCAGCTTATTAAGCAGATCCATAAAGATGATGATATAAAACCTCGATGAATATCATAACAAAAGATAAAACATACAAGCAATGATCATTGTCCGTTCAATCGAAGAAATCCATTTTAATAACAATTCAGTCATAACGTTTGGTACATTTGACGGTGTTCATCGAGGCCATCAGTCAATTATTAAGGAACTTGTAGAGCAAGCAAAAGATAATAACTGCCGAAGCGTCTTGGTTACTTTCGAACCACACCCAAGAGAAATTGTCGGAAAAGGTCCGGTATTTTTATTAACGACCCTTGATGAACGACTAAAAATAATAGAACAATTAGGAGTGGATTTCGTTCTGGTTTTTGAATTTACTCATCAGTTTTCTTTACAATCTGCACATGAGTTTTATGAAAAATATATTGTTAACGGTATCGGCGTGCATAAAGTCGTTGTTGGCTACGACCATACTTTGGGGCATGACCGTAAATCGAAGGTCGATGAGCTTTGTAAAATGGGACTTGAATTCGGATTTGATGTTGAGATCATCAAACCGGTATCCTATGAAAATGATACTATCAGCAGTTCGAAGATTAGAAATTTAATTTCAAAAGGTGAAGTCGATCGTGCGGCTTTATATTTGGACAGATATTATTCAATAGAAGGCAAAGTTGTTGAAGGAGATCGTCGCGGAGCCGAGTTGGGTTTTCCAACCGCCAATATCCAAGAACAATATATGAATAAACTTGTACCAGCAGATGGGGTATATTGCGTAGCTATTGAATTTGAAAATCAAAAAACGTACGGAATGCTTAATATAGGCGTTCGACCGAAGAATTAATTACTCAACTAAAAAGTGATCGCAGTGAATGTATGAAACTTTTCACCGAATCACCATCAATTTAGTATAAAAGGAGAAAACAAATGCCAATAACAAAAGAACAAAAACAAGAAATCATGACGAAGTATGGAAAATCTCCTTCGGATTCCGGATCACCCGAAGTTCAGATAGCCATACTAACGAATCGAATAAATGAGCTATCGACGCATTTCGGGAAAAACGTGAAAGATCATCATTCCCGGATGGGCTTACTTAAAATGGTAGGTAAACGTCGCCGGTTGCTCGAATATCTTCAGAAAAAAAATATCGAAAGATATAGGAAAATAATTCAAGAACTAGATTTACGTAAGTAAATATTTCAATTAATAAAAAGAAGTTGGGGAAAAAGAAATGGTAATAAAAAAAGAAATGGAAATCGGCGGGAGAGTATTCTCGCTGGAAACAGGAAAGTACGCAAAACAAGCCGACGGTGCCGTGATGGTGAAATACGGCGACACAATGGTACTGGCAACTGTTGTTGCAAGTAAAGAAGTAGTGGAAGGTCAAGATTTTTTTCCGCTGCAAGTAGAATATCGTGAGAAAACGGCTGCGGCTGGTAAAATACCTGGTGGATTCTTCAAGCGTGAAGGTCGTCCCAATGAAAAAGAGATTCTATCCGCCCGGTTGATTGACCGACCGATTAGACCGATGTTCCCGGAAGGATTTAAAAGCGAAACACAAGTTATTCTTACTGTTTTATCTTCCGATCAAGAGAATGATGCAGATTTCCTTGGGGCAGTAGGTGCTTCTTCAGCTTTAATGATCTCAGATATCCCATTCGATGGACCGATTGCCGAAGTACGGGTTGGTCGGATCGATGGCGAGCTTGTAATCAACCCAACATTCAGCCAGCTTGAGGGAAGCGACATCGATATCACCGTCGCAGGTACGAGTACTTCGATCGTCATGGTCGAGGGAGAAGCTAAAGAGACATCGGAGCAGGCGATTCTTGATGCACTCCGTTTTGCTCAAGATAATATAAAAAAGTTGTGTGACATCCAGATTGAGCTATGTAAAGAATATTCCAGAAAGAAACGCGAGATTCCAGTCAATGCACTCAAGAATCAATTATTCGATAGTGTAGCGAAAATCGCACGAGAGCATATTCAGAAAGTTACCCATCAGGTCTTGATCAAAGAAGAACGCAGCAAAATAAATGAAGAGATTTTTAATACTACTATCGATGAGCTGAAAAACGAGATAGCTTCTTTGAATCTCGTTCTCGATGATACGGATAAGGCGTTATTTCAGGAAAGTCCAGCCGCTTTTGTGGAATCGAAGAAAACTCTCGTTGCGGAAATTCTTCATGACGTAGAATATGAAGAGATGAGAAAAATGATTTTAGAAGAAGGGAAACGACTCGATGGTCGAAGCGTTAAAGACATTCGTCCCATTTCTTGTGAAATCGGAATATTACCGCGCACACATGGATCAGCTCTATTTACGCGGGGCGAGATTCCAAGTCTCACCAATGCTACATTAGGTACAAAGATGGATGAACAAATCTTAGATGGTTTGCTGCCTGAAACCACAAAACGATTCATGCTTCAGTATAATTTCCCACCGTTCTCGACCGGTGAAGTCGGAAGGTTGGGCAGCACAGGCCGTCGAGAAATTGGCCATGGAAATCTTGCGGAAAGATCGATAAAAAATTTAATACCGTCAGAAGAAGAATTTCCTTACACTATCCGTGTTGTGTCCGATATTCTCGAATCAAATGGCTCGTCCTCGATGGCAACTGTTTGTGCGGGAACACTCGCGCTGATGGATGCAGGCGTACCGTTAAAAAAACCGATAGCCGGTATAGCGATGGGACTGATAAAAGAAGGAGAGAAGATTGCAATTTTAAGCGATATACTTGGCAACGAAGATCATCTTGGTGATATGGATTTCAAAGTAACCGGAACCCGGGATGGTATCACCGGTTTTCAGATGGATATTAAAAAGAGAAGGTCGTCTACATATACTTGACATTATGGAACAAACTATCAGAGAACCGAGGAAAGAAATATCTAAATATGCACCTCGCTTGACTACTCTGAAAATACCTGTCGATCTCATTGGCTCGGTAATCGGTCCTGGTGGAAAAGTAATCCGGCAGATCGTGAAGGATACAGGTGCTGAAATTAATATTGAGGATGATGGTACCGTCGTGATTGCCTCGACTTTGGCTGAAGGAGCCGAGAAAGCTCAGGCAATGATCAATCGGTTGGTTGAAGTTCCAGCGGTTGGGAAAACGTACAAAGGAAAAGTAACTCGGATAATGGATTTCGGAGCGTTTGTTGAGTTTCTCCCCGGTAAAGAAGGTCTCGTTCATATATCACATCTCGATGTTAATCGGGTGAATAAAGTTACCGATGTGGTCAATGTCGGAGATGAGATAGAAGTGAAACTCAGTAAGAGCGATGAAGAAGGACGTAACAATCTTAGCCGCAAAGCCTTGATGCCCGGCTACGATGCTGAGAAAGAAGCTCAGAGAGATGGTGAACGGAAAAAATCCAATTTACACAGAAGAGAAGGTGAGCGCGGTGGAGGACACAATCGACCACATCGTCGTTAAGAGAGAATCATTAAATGATCCCGTGAGAATACGAACTATAAATCTCACGGGATTTTTTTATCGTGGATGTTTGTTATATGGATAAACGAAATGATATTATATGAGTACTAAAAACAAAGTTTTATTGATTATTCTTGATGGTTTCGGTCTCGGAAAGAATCCGGAAGTCGATGCGATAGCACTTGCGACAAAACCTTACATAGATTTTATTTTCAGAACGTACCCATGGACATCAATCAGTGCATCGGGTGAGGATGTCGGATTACCGGTCGGGCAGATGGGAAATTCAGAAGTCGGTCATATGAATATCGGTGCCGGTCGGATTGTATGGCAGGAGATTACACGAATCGACCGTTCAATTCGTATTGGTGAGTACTTTCATAACAAAGCATTTCTCGGAGCAGTTGAAAATGTAAAAAGGAATAATTCTTCCCTGCATTTAATAGGTTTGCTATCGGATGGCGGTGTCCACAGTATGAACACACATCTTTATGCACTGCTCGAGTTAACACGACGGCATGAACTCAAGAAAGTTTTCATACACACATTACTCGATGGTCGTGATACACCTCCTGAATCTGGTGCAGGTTACATCCAAGAGTTACAAGATAAAATAAAAGAGATAGGTGTGGGTGAGATTTCAACCGTCATGGGTCGATATTATGGGATGGATCGTGACACACGCTGGGAGCGTACCGAAAAAGCATACTCAGCTATAACAGAGGGAATAGGTATTCACTCGACAGATCCTGTTGAGGCGGTTAGATCTTCATACCAAAGTCAAGTCACCGATGAATTTGTGAAGCCAATTATAATATCAAAGAATGGTATACCAGTTGGACTTTTTAAAGATGGTGACTCATGCATCTTTTTCAACTTTCGAGCCGATCGAACACGCCAGTTAACACGGGCACTGATGGACAATCCGTTCGATAAATTCTCCAGGAGAATAAAATTAAATCTCCAATTAGTGACAATGACACTTTATCATGAAGATTTTACTTTCCCTGTTGCGTTCCCACCACAAACCCTGACGAATACTCTTGGTGAAGTTATCTCCAACTTAGGAATGAAGCAGCTTCGACTCGCTGAGACAGAAAAGTACGCTCACGTTACATTCTTTTTTAACGGTGGAAGGGAAGAACAGTTTAAAGATGAAGATCGGATCCTTGTACCCTCACCGAGGGGTGTCGCAACTTATGACCTTCAACCTGAGATGAGTGCACATGAAGTTACCGCTAAGGGGATTGATGCAATTTCATCATTGAAATATGATTTTATCGTTATGAATTACGCTAACTGCGATATGGTGGGGCACTCTGGTAAAATGGATGCGGCGATCAAAGCTGTTGAAGTTATCAATGAATGCCTCGCTAAACTCATCCCTATCGGAATTAAGAATAAATACACAATCTTCCTCACAGCCGATCACGGAAATGCTGATAAAATGGTTGATGATACAGGTGCGCCGCACACAGCTCACACTACCAATTTAGTACCCTTTATTTTTATCAAAGATGACTTTAAATCCTCATTAAACAGTGGAGGTAAACTTGCTGATATAGCACCGACTATTCTCCAGATTATGGGCATTCCTAAGCCGATTGATATGGATGGAATTACGTTGATCCCTAGTTAAATAGTGTGTCCTGCATGGTTATCTGAAAATGCGAGCGAAATATCTTTCAACCTAGGTTGCCTTAATTATTTGATGCTTGAATTTGTTTATCTCAATCGCATTCTTCAATGAATGGATGAAATCGAATCCGTGTTTATTTAAGAAATACACAATGTTTAATTCTCGTTCTTGGAAGTTGGTGTTCGGATAAATATTATTAATCACCTTTCCGATCTGGCGTAAAGCGATATCGTATTTTCTTTTCTGTGCCTCAACAACTTTATCCTTCAATACAGAAAGTTGTTGTTCAATTTTTTCTTTGGTTGTATCCAGTGATCCTATAAGAGTGCCATCGATATAGTTCAATCCATATTTCATCTCGTTTGTCAAGTCAGCGACTTTTTGAAATGCTTCAGCGAACATTTCATCGATTTTTACTTCCGATACAATGTCGATTACTTTAGTTTCTACTTTTGATATATCTCCGAAGATTTCCATAAGCTCAACTTGATATTTTTCCATTATGCGTTCGAATTTTTCTTCGATAAGTGTTACAGTAGCCCTCGGATATATCATCGGCATGGTTAAATTAAAATAGTTATAAACTTTTTTCAGTTGAGCGAAATAAGCAATCTCGGAAGGACCGGCGACATAAACAGCGGTCGGTAAAATTGTATCCTGACAGATGGGACGAAGAGCAACATTTGGACTGAATAACTCAGGCGCATCCTGAACCGATCGGAGCATTTCGTCTTTCGATATAATATGTCTTGTCCCTTTTAACGAAAAATCATTATCACGAGGCTCTATTAGATATCTTCCATTTTTATGGAAATAAAACAGATTTAATGCTTTGGTTTTTATTTGAGCATGATATTGTTCTTCGAGGTGTGCGCTTTGTTCAATTATCAATTGGGATACACGGGGATATTCATAAATCTCTTTTAAAAAGATCGGTGATAGTATTTTTTTAAACCGTACATCGTTTGAAGAAATAAAAATTAATCCGTCATTCTCAAAAAGTTTGCTCATAAACGATACAAAAGCTTGGTTGAAACTGATTCCCTGACGATAATGTGTTTTGATAAAATCGATTACGGATTGTTTGAATTCGGTATTCGCTAGAGTCTTTTGTAAAGCATCAAGGAAATGTTCGAGATTATTATCAAATATAAGTTCACCAACCGAACCTAAATTTTTACCTCCTATCTTGCTCGATAAAAGATATTCAAGTGTAACTGGTGAATTATCAGTATTGAGGATGTTTACTTTATTTACTTCACCAAAGTCGTGATCTTCTCCTTCAAGCCAAAAGATTGGAACGAACCTGAATTCCGGAAGAACATTGTTAAGTTCTTTTGCGAGTTTAATAGTTGTAATCGTTTTATAAATTGTATAAAGTGGACCAGAAAGAATCCCAACTTGCTGACCGGTCACAATGGCGAGTGTTCGATGATCGTGTAGCAAATTTATATTATCTATCGTCGATTGTGACACACCATACCGTTGATTTTGTTTAAGTAAAACTTGGACCAAGAGTTCTCGATGAGTGAATCGTTTACTAAGCTTGTTAGCTACATCGTGAAGTGATGATAATGAATGAAAGTCTGTTTCGTAAAACCGATGTACTTTTTGGAAATCATCAATGAAGTCTTTGTAGAGCAGCGAGAATCCACCTTCGGTACGGGGGAGATCCTTTATTTCGATCTGTTGTATTGTATTCATAGTAATTCTTTAATCGTGACAAGGCTAAAAAAATATACTTTATCGTCTGATGAGATGCAAACTTCTAACAAAATTTCTCCATTGAGCCACTAACTAACTCGCTAAAGGTTTGTCTGACCATACTGGCTACATCCGTAACTTCTTCGTGAGTCAATTTCTGATTCAATATTCCAGTGGATAAATTTGTTATGCACGATATACTTGCAACACGTATTCCCAACGCTGTAGCGAGAGTGACTTCGTTTACAGTTGACATTCCAACAGCATCGGCACCCATTCGTTGAATCATCTCAACTTCGGCGGCAGTTTCATAACTCGGTCCTTTGATTCCACAATAAATTCCTTCTTTAAGATGGATTTGTTTTATGTGTGCCACGTTTCGGATAATTTCTTGCAGCGATGAATCATATAACGGCTCGTGAATGGAATGGCGTCTTGTATTCGTCAACGAATTTTCAAATGTTAAATTTATCTGATCTTTTATCAGCATTAAATCACCTGGTTTGAAACTTCTATTGATACCGCCTGCTGCATTTGTTATCAACATTGTTTTTATTCCGAGCGAGGCGGCAACCCGTATGGGATAAAGAACTGTATTGATATCACCCGTTTCGTAAAAGTGAACTCTTCCTTGGAAAATTAGTGTCGAGACCTTTTTTAATCTCCCAAAGATGAGATTACCTTTATGACCTTCAACCGTTGAACAAGGGTAATGAGGAATTGTATTTGTCTTGATGATAATAGGTTTAGATATCGATTCTGCGAATTCACCCAAACCTGACCCGAGAATGATTGCAATTTTTGGACGAATATTTATCTGACGCCGAATGAATC
>JACQYX010000229.1:0-4682 GCA_016207985.1 Ignavibacteriales bacterium
TGTTGCGCGGGCTTCGCCCTCGTTCCGCTTGTTCGCTTCGCGAACGGCGCGGAACATCGGGAAGCACGCAATGCGTGCGGTCGAATCGTGAGCAAAAGAAGCTCACGTTCACCCGCACTGCGTACTTCCCGCGCAACATTAGGTGCAACGGTGCAACTACATAAGGCAAGGTAATATGAAGATGAAAGTAATTTTTATTTTTTTGATATTCATTATCTTTTTTCAACAGCGATCATCTTCACAATCTCTAATCATTGATTTTGCGGGTGGGGGGTTGACTAAGAATGACGCACTGGTAGTATCACAAGGAACGTATCACTCAGAAGCTTTTACAAAGAATAATCTTTGCCTTAATCTTAGAGCAAGTTACATAAATCCATCGTTTGTGCTTTCTCCGGTAATTCATACTTTATATTATTTTCGTGGACCATTCTCATCTCCAAATTTGCAATCAAGTGGGCTAGTTATTGGCATTGGTACTGAGAAGGTATTTACCGTTGGCTATTCGAGGTTAATACCAAGTCTTGCCATTGGTTATACGTGGGAACACTTTAAGATTCAAGATTCTTATGCCTCGCTGAGCACTTCAGGTAACAATAACGGCATGATTTATTTGGCAGATTTATCTTTGGTTCTGCCATTTATTAAAAACGTGGATGCGATAATTGTTTACACATTCGTTTTTAAAACTCAGAATACTATAGAAGGAAAATTTGCTCAAACAAATTTCAGCGTTACAACAGCAGAAGCGCGTCATCAGGTTTCATTTGGAATTAGTTTCACAATTTTAGATCAAAAAGAAGCTAAATAATTCTTATTGCACCGCTGCACCTAACAAGCATAAAAATGAATCAGAAATTATCAAAGTTAAATCAAAAGTCCTGCATAGTAGAACATACCGTTGCTCACAGGAAATTTATTTATAATAGTTCACAACGGTACGTCATTTTTACAAAGCACGTTAAGCGAAAATGGGCAAACATAAAACAAAATCATATTGAAAGGAACTTACTATGAAATGTCCTAAATGTGGTAAAGATTATCCCTCAGAGTATTATTTCTCTACTCCCGATACCTGTAACGAATGTTTTGATAAAATGCAACCCCAAGAACAATCTGAATTAAAACGACGATTTGATAGATATAATACAGCAAGTGCTGGTCTTGGAAGGAAACGAATGAACAGCCTTCTGATTTCAGCTATAATAATTTTGATTCTCTCAGTCATAGCAGCTATCTGGGGTTATACCTATACCGAAAATAACAAATGGGAAGCATTTATGGGATACAGATATAATAAGGAATTATACCAAGTCGCAGGTTATGCAACAATTGTAGGTATCGTAGGATTTTTCATAGGTATCGGACTACTCATCGGAGGTCTTGTTCAGCAAAAAAATGTTTCCTCAATGGATAATGCTCCCCCCAAAGAATCTCCTACTCGGAGATCAAAATTCTGTAGTAACTGTGGCTTACCGTTAGAGTCTGATGCAGAATTCTGTAGTAACTGTGGTACAAAGGTGACATGAGAAGGAGATAAAACCAATGAAAATTGTTGGACAGATTCTTAGTGTACTTGGTACTGGACTGTTATTGTGGGGGATCTATCAATACTTCACAAATCAACCAACACAAATTAAAGAACCTAAAGACATAGCACAAGGCATCGAAGCTATTACAGATATGTACAACAACGTATTAGAGAAGCCGCAGAAACAAGCTCAAGCCAAAGATATTGGTGTGGTTGGTGGAATTATGTTAATAGTCAGTGTGGTACTAATTTTAATTGGTAAAAGAGATACACACACATCATCAGTTCCGAGCAATGTAATTCCAAGGAAACTATATTGCAACAAATGCGGGCGGTTACCAAAACCCCGGGGGTAAATTCTGCGTTAAGTGCGGTACTGCTCTCATATCACTAAAAGCTGAAACGGTTGCTCAAATTGATATTCTTAAAAAAAGGATTATTCAGGATTCTTTAAATCCGACTCTTTACGTTAAGCTAGGAGATATTTACCAACAAAACGGCATGCTAAATGAGGCTCTTATCGAGTATCAAAAAGCTGTGAACTTGGATGCTTCTATCATTGATGTTCATCTCAAGTGCGGAGATATTTATATCAAGATGAAGGATTTGGAAAAAGCTGAAGCATCTTTTCAAAAAGTAGCAGTTATCAGTCCAAACAATCCTGAGTTAATGGTATCTTTATTTAATCTGTATCGTTTGCAAGAAATATTTGATAAAGCAATCAAAATAGGGGAGGAAATCCTTTCTTCTCAACCTGAGAATATTGAGATTCACAAAACGCTGAAAGATATCTATGTTAGAAGTGAGCGTTATCAGGATGCTATGAAAGAGCTTGAAATTCTTTCTAATCTAATACCAACTGATTCTGAAGTACTAAATGAACTTGCGCAACGCTACGAATTGCATGGTGAGAGCGAGAAAGCATTTACAGTTTATCAAAAACTCAACAAGTTGCAACCAGACAATATGAAGGTAATCTTTTGCCTTGGCAAATATACTTGCCTGTTAGGTAATTATGAAAAAGGTATTGAATATTTAAAGAGATCAATATCGTCAGTTTCAGACGAGCTGCAATCATATGGTCATCTCTTACTTGCGTACTCTTCATTAAAACTTAACAAACACTATCAAGCTACACATGAAATCAGCCAAGTTAGCGCACTTTACGATGACAATCTTTCTGATGGTGAACGTAAAATATATGCAGAAACGTTTTATGAAATAGGCAATGAATATTTCAGAAAAAAAGAGTTACATTCAGCTACTCATTATCTGAGAATTGCAATCAAATACAATCCTAATGATAAGAATATTCAAAATTGTATTGATAACACTCAAAAGATTTCATCAGAAATAAATCGCAAGTTAAGGAAAAAATATATCTTAATAGGAAGTATATCAATATTCCTAATAATTATTTTTTCCCTTGCTTGGTATATAGCTCATGGTAAAATAGAAGTCTCGGTTAAACCCTCCGAAGGTACTTCCGTTTATGTTGATGGAGAACTCATACCGAACATCAGCAATCAACATACATTGGGGGACTATTTTTCATCATCGTTATTCATCGGAACGCATAAAGTTACAATAGAAAATGCAAGATACAAAGTCTGGGATACTATTATTAATGTCGATTTACAAAAAACAACCAAATTAAATATAAAATTAAATCCTAAATATGGTAGTTTTAGGGTAATGTCCAATCCAGAAGATGCCGATGTGTACGTCGATGGTCAGTTGATGGGAAAAACACCTTTATTTATTAATAAAATTCAGGTAGGAAAATATAACTTGAATTTAAAACTCCGTTTTTATGCTCAATCAAATTCTTCGATAGAGGTCAATGATACAGTAAACGGAAAAATTTATTTCGATCTTTCAAGGGGTTCGGCAGAACTTATATTACATGATTCCGAGAACTGGATTAGGGTATTTAAAGTTGGGGATGAAGAAAAACATCAAGATCGGTCTCCTGTCCACTTCACTGTAACAGCAGGAGAAAGGGTACCTATTTGGTACCGCTTTATAAATGATATTGATTGGAAATATGCTGGCTCATTAGTTTTAGAGACAGGTGAAACTAAATCTATAGATATTTACTCGACTGGTATTTCCAAAGGTGTCTTTAAACTGAAATAATTATCAAGATCAAAATGTATTATGTTTGCCCATCATCGCTTAACAATTGTAAAAAAGTCATTCGCTTTATCATATGAATAGTTGTGCTCATTACATGCCGTTGCTCCACAGAGAATTAATCTATAAGAGTTCGCAACGGCATGTCTTTTTTACAAAGCACGTTATCTGTTCATTGCGGGCAAAAGGAGGGAAAATAAGATGTTAAAAAATAGAGCTGTCCCATTTTTATTTCTTTTGATAACTATTTTTGGGGCACCCACATCTGCATATGCGCACGATCCAGCAGGAATGGGTAGAACTATTGAGCAGGACTTATTGAAACAATTCAAAAAAATAGACTATTGGGCGAATTACAGTGAAGACGACGATAAGGTTGATAAATATGACTCGTTAGAAAAAGCCAATAAAGTGTTTCGAAAAAGTCTTCTTCAATACACATCTAAGTATCCATCAACTATTGACTTTGACTTTAAGGATTTAAAAAAAGAAGGGTTGTTCATAGCTACCTCTGACGATGGACTTTTCAGAATTTACTCATGGGATACATGGACAGGCGGCACTATGCATATCTTTAAAAATGTTTACCAGTACAAAATTGGTGATAAAGTGTTTTCAAAAACGATTGGCACAGACGATATGGATCCCCCTGACCCTAGGGGCTTTTATTCCGATATCTATTCTTTAAGAAGTACTGGGAAGACCTACTATTTAGCCGTTAAACATGCCATATTTTCAATGAAAGATTCATATCAAGAAATAAAGGTTTTCAGCATAACAAGCAGTTCCTTAGATCGGATGTTCCTGGATGACACAGTTAAGCTCATTAAAACAAAAAGTGGGATTAGAAATACGCTTGGTTTTTCGTTTAACTTCTTTTCGGTCATGGACAGAGAAGAACGACCAGTCAAGTTGATTGATGATGATTCAAATGCAAGAGCTATAAGTATTCCGGTGGTTCTTGAAAATGGTGAGGTGACCAATAAATCAATCATTTATCAGTTTACAGGACAAT
>JACQYX010000229.1:4850-6274 GCA_016207985.1 Ignavibacteriales bacterium
CTGCCCGCAAGGGCAGATAACTCACGGGTTAGCGGCTTTGCCAAAATGCCCCTCCGGGGCACATCGCCAACCCGCCAGCCCGTTATGTGCAATGTTGCTCACAAAGGAGATAGACAATGTGTGAAAACATTACCGCAGGAGTTATAGCGAATACAATTTTCTTTGTCCTCACGGTTTTGGTTGGCTGGTCTGCGTTCCTTCTTTTCAGAAGGCGGAAGCTCCTCAAATTCTTTGGAATCAGAGAGCAGAAACGAATCACTGTCTATCTTTCCAACATACGAGTCACGCAAGGTGGTTCTCTTGGTACAGACGGACGGCCACGAGCTTATTCAGGCACAACGGTCACAGTTGGTGAATCGTTACAGGGAAACCTCTTCATGAATTTGTTCAGCTATTTGGCACCGGGACTGAGCAGCCAACCCGGGATACTTAAATATTTATCGGTATCTGATGTTGAAGTCGTTGTTGCACCATCTCCATTGCGTGAAGACGACATTGACAAGACTTCGACTATCGTCACCCTTGGTTCTCCAGGATATAATATCGTTTCTGAGTGGGTCCAACGGAGTCTAAACCCGAGAATGCGATTTACCAACGACAACTCGGCAATCACTGTCAACGGTCTACCAAACATTACTGATGGCAGGCAGTCCTTCGTCCAACGCATATACGATGCTGACAACAAGCGATGGGTGTTTTACACTGCCGGACTTTCGGAGTTGGGCACGATTGGGGCAGCGTATTTCCTAGTATCACGGTGGCGGTTTCTCTCCAAAAAATACACCACCGATAAATTCGAGCACGTCATCTCCGTCAATCCTCAGAATTACCAGCAGTCAACCATTGTCATCTGAGAATGTTCGCAACACTGCACATAACTGCACAAACCACGACACTCGCTTTATTGAAAAGGAATATTGTGGTCGTTCCATGCCGCTGCTTCGCAAGAGAATTGATTTATCATAGCTCGCAGCGGCACGGCGTGGTTTGTGCACTCTATGAAAAGGCAAAAGTCAAGAAGAAAATAGATATCCATATCATCCTGATAGTATCGGGAATGGCTTCATGACGCTCGTTGATTTACACAGAGCATCTGTAAACTTGTTCTTTCTCAGCGTAGTCTCAACTGCAACCGATTGAAAATTGCTTTACGCAATGCATCCAATGCTATTGGGAATTTAAAAAACACACACCTGTCTGATTTTTTTAGTTCGCCTCTGGCGGACAAAAAAGGACGAACAGTAGCAGTGAGTGCCACAGCAAGAAAACTAGCGGTTATTATCTGGAAAATGGTTGTAAACAAAATTCAATACCAGCCACCTAAAGAATATCTGTTTCTTGACCAAAAAAGAAAACTGAAATTAGTAGTAAGAATCAAAAAGCAAATTGCTAAATTTAAACTGACTAATGAAGAACTTGGAATC
>JACQYX010000230.1:0-1307 GCA_016207985.1 Ignavibacteriales bacterium
AATTGCTCTTACAATCCACTGACATCTTCGAGCGTTACCATGATAACTATTCTAAAGAACGATACTAATGTTATTTTATAAATAAGTTACTTCTTGGTCAACCTCAGGGTAGGGAGAGGGATGAGTGTGCTTGCATAATATCAATTAGTCACTATAGTTATGCACAAGTAAAAATAAATTTTTGCCGGAATTACCTGATTATTTCTTCCCTCGTATACCTTCCATTCGCTACTTCAAACGCTGTGACGTAAGCGAGTTTCGCGACCTTCTCGAACAATGTTTTATTCAACGTCTCCGGTGTATCCGTCATGTAATGCAGATGAGTATAACTATTCGTTGTAACGAAGTATGCAGCAGGAATTCCGTTATCGTGGAATGGTCCCGCATCCGCACCGCCGCCACTCCATGTTCTTTCTACCATCATTCTTGTAATAAGTGAATCTTTTTGATGGGCTAATCCCCACAACGACGGGGCACTCTTTCCATTTCCAACTTGAATACTGTCACCATAACCAACGCAATCAAGATTTATCATTGCAGTAATCTTATCTAACGGAATCGGTGAATGCTCGACAAAATATCTCGAGCCAACTAATCCAAGCTCTTCGCTTGCAAACAGTACGAAAATTATCGATCGTTTGGGTTTTATATTCACCTCGACAAATGCTTCAGCAATTTCGAGAACTGCGGCAGAGCCGGACGCATTATCGTTTGCACCGGGGGCGTAAATTTCTCCCGCTTGACTTCCCACATGATCGAGGTGTGCACCGATAACGAGATATTCACTCTTCAGGATTGGATCAGAGCCTTCAAGCATACCAATAACATTCATCGTCGGTTGTTCCTTCGTGTATTTTGCATGAATTTCAATCTCTAATGTTGAAGCGGTTTGTACCGCAAACGGTTCTTTTGATGTATCTATTTTCGTTTGAAGATCCTTCAATGTGAATCCGCTTCCCTTCAGAATTTCATCTGCGACCGGAATATCGATATGAAGCTGAGGAAATCCTTCATCCTGTTCGCCTCCCCCTTCAAGAATACTGATAATTGTCTTTTGAGGATTTGTATCATTCGGCAAAGAGACAATGAGCATACCAACCGCACCATGTTCTTTTGCAAGTCGAGCTTTAAACCGCGGATATCCGTTGCCCCAGTTTGAAGTGTCGTTCATCTTCCACATCGGATTGGATTTGAAAACGAGGACTATCTTTCCTTTCACATCAACAGCGGCGTAATCATCATAACCAAATTCCGGCTTCGAGAGTCCGTACCCACAAAATACAACTGGTGCAGTAACGTGACCCGAG
>JACQYX010000230.1:1365-8941 GCA_016207985.1 Ignavibacteriales bacterium
CGAAATCTTTCCCTAACTTATATTCTTTCTTCAATCTTCTCGACGAGTCGTCTACGACCCTACGGGTCGTTAGACCCGTCGGGAGTCTTCGACCATCTTCCATCAATCCAATCTTCACTGGAGGATAAATCTCATTGTACTCAACTTTCAATTTCTGAAAATATGCGCTATCGCCAAGCGGTTTCAGTCCGAGCTTTTGAAATTCGTCAGCCATATAACATGCAGCTTTATTGTAACCTTCGCTTCCCGATAATCTTCCCGCTAAGTCTTTTGATGATAGATATTCAACCGTTTTCATCAGATCGTTTTGAGAGATTGTCGACAGCCCCGAATTGACAGATTGCGTTATTTGCGCTGTAGCCGCACAAACCAAGATGAGGTAAAGAGGCAGAATGTATTTGAATTTCATGAAGTTCCTTGATTATTATTGGGATGTAATGTACGGTTAATATGATTTTCTTTCAAGTTGAATTAAAAAGAATATATTCAGATATTAAATCTATTCTATTTTTATAGAGGAATAAAAAGTGAGACCGACATTACAATTTTTAAGCGACCAGCTTATCGAACAAATTATTGCCGAAGGGCGAGAGATAATGTGCAAGCTCGGTATCGAGATACATAATGACCTTGCGCTCTTACTAATGCACAACAACGGAGCGAAAGTCGATAAAACTGCAAGTCGCGTTTATTTCACACAATCACTCATAGACAATGCACTCGCCGCGGTACCTCATGCGTTTAAGCTGTACGATGTCTACGGCAACGAAGCTGTCGATTTATCGGGCTTCAATGTCAATTTTACTCCCGGATCTGCCGCTATAAATATTCTGGATAGTACAACTAATAAATTCAGAAAACCGACCACACAAGACTATGTAAGATACGCAAAGCTGATGTGCAAAATGAACAACATCGCTTCGCAGTCAACGGCTATGATACCTTCGGATGTGCACGAGAAAATATCCGACAGCTACCGACTTTATCTCAGTCTGCTTTATTGCGATAAACCCGTCGTCACAGGTGCATTTACAATCGAAGCATTTGAAATTATGAAGAACCTCCAGATTACGATTCGAAGTTCGAAAGAAAATTTGAAGGCAAAGCCACTGACAATTTTCTCATGCTGCCCGACATCTCCACTGAAATGGAGTGAAGTAACTTCTCAAAATCTTCTCGATTGTGCAGCATATTCGATCCCGGTCGAATACATCGCGATGCCGCTTTCGGGATTTATGTCGCCTGTAACACTTGTCGGGACACTCATCCAGCACACTGCGGAAACATTGAGCGGATTGGTGATGAGTCAGTTGATGAATCCCGGAACACCTGTTCTCTACGGCGGATCTCCTGCATTCTTCGACGTTCGTTACGAAACAACTCCAATGGGCTCAGTGGCTACGATGATGATAGATTGTGCATACAATGAAATCGGAAAATATTTAGGAATTCCCACACAAGCATACATTGGACTGAGCGACGCGAAAGCACTTGATGCTCAGGCGGGATTCGAGACCTCACTCGGTGCGGCGCTGGCAGCTCTCGCAGGTATAAATAATATTTCGGGTCCCGGCATGCGCGACTTTGAAAGCTGTTTCAGCTTAGAAAAACTTGTTGTCGATAACGAGATCTGCGGAACGGCTCTTCGACTTATCCGCGGGATAGAGCCGAAAGAAGATTTTCCTTCATTGCCGATTTTCGAGGAACTCCTGAGAGAAAAACATTTACTAATTGCAGATCATACTCGAAAATATTTTAAAGAAGAAGATTACATCCCCGGCACTGTAATCAGTCGGGCAAATAGATCAAGGTGGGAAGAAGAAGGAAGCACTACGGTAGGTCAGCGTGCCATGATAGAAATTGAGAAGCATATCAAAGCGTGGCAGCCTACGAATCTTCCGGATAATGTTAAAAAAGAATTGACCGTGCTAATGGAAAACGAGTCGCGTAAATACGGAATGACTAAATTACCAAACATCGATTGATGCGCAAAATTTACAACCTCAATATTGAAACTTGCACTCCATCGGTCGAAGCTGTTTTGCGTGGACAGGGGATTCCTTCATGGTCGCAACCGGATCAACGGACGATTCAGATTGCACAGCAAGCGATTTCAATCTACAAAGAACTTGCATCGCCCATCGGTATAATCATGGAAATTTCTAAAGAAGATTTTACCGAGGTGTATGATGGTGATGGACGAAATGAGATTGAGTCGCCCGTAAAACCGATATTTCAACAAGCCGGGGAGCTGGCAATGTTTGCCGTAACAATTGAGGAAGAAGTGTGTTCCGAAATAAAAAGATTGTTTGACGAAAACGATTACGCCATCGGCTCGATGCTCGATGCTGCTGCATCAGAGGGAACAGAAATGGTGGCACAAACACTCGAAAATATTTATCGCCAGCACTTAATTAACATCGGTAGGTTCGATTCTCGTAGCGGTGTTCTTAGGTTTAGTCCCGGTTATTGCGGCTGGCACATCAGCGGACAGCGAAAGTTATTTCAGCATCTCCATCCAGAAGATATCGGAATCACGCTAAATCAAAGCTTTCTCATGCAGCCGCTGAAATCTATAAGCGGAGTGATTATCTTAGGTAAAAAAAAGATTTTCCAGTTCGAAGACACGTTCTCATTCTGCGGTGATTGTGCAACACACACATGTATAGAGAGGATTAAAATGTTGAGGGATGGAAGATAGATGATGGAAGATAGAAAATAGATAATAGAGAAGGAATCAACATGAATATACTTCAAGAAATTTCAGTGCAGCTTCAGCAAGGTAATCCGAAGAAAGTTGCCGAATTTACTCAGCAAGCGATCAACGAAAACATTGATACTAAAACAATACTCGATAACGGACTCATCGCCGGCATGGCTGTCATTGGAGAAAAATTCAAAGCACACGAAATTTTCCTGCCCGATGTTCTTCTTGCAGCAAAAGCAATGTACGCGGGAATGGATTTGCTAAAACCGCTTCTCGTGAAGGAAGGAATTCCAACAATCGGTAAAGTTGTAATTGGAACTGTTCAAGGCGACCTTCACGATATCGGGAAAAACCTTGTAGTCATCATGCTGAGGGGTGCCGGCTTTGAAGTGTTCGATCTTGGTAATGATGTTTCACCTGAAAAATTTTTAGAAACTGCTGTGAAAGAAAATGCGATCGTGATCGGCATGTCTGCGCTGCTCACCACAACAATGCCGGTTATGAAGAAAGTGATTGATCTTGCAAAAGAGCGTCACCTTTACGGCAAGAAAAAATTTATAGTCGGCGGCGCGCCGCTCTCGGCAGACTATGCAGCAGAAATTGGTGCAAGTGCTTACTGTTTTGACGGTATGAGTGCGGTTGAAACTGTAAAACGCTTTACGACGACATCAAGTTGAAATTCACGGCAGACTTTTCTATCTTTATGGTAGATAATAGAAAGGAAATCATCCTATGTCATCCGTTAAGAAACAAATGGTAGAAATCATTGAGGCACAACCTGATGATAGCTCTTATGAAGAAATTCTTCGCGAGCTGGCATTCCGAAAAATGGTTGAAAAAGGATTAACCGACTCCGACCAGGGGCGCATAATTTCAAATGATGAAATGCAGAAGCATATTCGCTCATGGCAAAAATAAATTGGACGGCAGAAGCAGAACATTGGCTTTACGATATTTATCTGTATATCTCAAAAGATAATCCCCAAGCAGCCGCCTCAACTATACAATCCATTTTTGAAAAAGCCCAAATCCTTCAAAATTTTCCCGAAGCCGGTTACCGTTACTCTCATCAATTAAGAAAAGATATCCGCATTTTACTTTTCGGACATTACCGAATCACTTATCTAATAAAAGACAACGGAGAAATCGATATCTTAGGTGTTTTCCACGGAGCATTAGACATTGAGCGATATTTATGAAACCGCTCAAAGAACGCTTAAAGCGACCTGACGTAATCATCGCTGATGGTGCAATGGGAACAATGCTTTTTCAGCGCGGATTAAAACCGGGTGAATGTCCTGAACGGATGAATCTTGAACATCCTGAAGTTTTAGAAGAAATTGCTCGTCTATATTTTGAAGCGGGCGCAGAGATTATTCAAACGAACACATTCGGCGGCTCACCTTTAAAATTGGCGATGTATTCGCTTGAGAATAATACGGAAGAAATAAATGCAAGAGCCGTGCAGGCTGTCCGCAAGGTTGTTGGCGATAAAGCTTATGTTTCTGCCTCATGCGGACCCACAGGAAAACTTCTTGAGCCGTTCGGAGATACAAAACCCGATCAGATATTTGAATCATTCCAACGACAATTAAAAGTTGTAATTGGTGAAGGCGTTGATTTGATTTGCGTAGAGACAATGACCGATTTGAACGAAGCAATGCTTGCTGTAAAAGCCGCTCGTTCTATATCTACTTCAGTTCCAATCTGCGCAACTATGACGTTTGATTCAACACCGCGCGGCTTTTACACGATTATGGGAGTTACAATTGAGCAAACAATAAAAGGACTTACCGAAGCGGGCGCTGATATCATTGGTTCTAATTGCGGTAACGGTATGGAGAATATGATTAAGATTGCGAGAGAATTCAACAAACATTCAACTCTTCCAATAATAATCCAATCGAACGCTGGATTGCCTGTAATGAAAGATGAAGTTTTAACCTATCCTGAAACACCTGACTTCATGGCAAACAAGAGCAAGGAACTTGTAGAAGCTGGGGTAAAAATTATCGGCGGATGTTGCGGAACGACACCGGAACATATTGCGGCGATTAAGAATATAAATACTTCCTCTCCTCGTAGGAGAGGGTTGGGGTGAGGTCATAAACTCCGATTTTTATTTTGCAATGTTTAATTCAGTTCAATATATTCATTAGGTTTAAACATATTCGTTATTGACGGTGGGCAAATACTTTCTGAAATATCCTAAATCATTTATTTCAAACGCTCGAAGACTGCGAAGAGTAATGACAGATACCGAGCGAAAACTTTGGGCGAAGCTGAGAAATAATCAGATGGGAGTGCATTTCCGGCGACAAGTTCCATTGGGCAGGTACTTTTTAGATTTCTTCTCACTCAAAGCGAAGTTGGTGATCGAGTTGGATGGAAGTCAGCATTATACTGACGAAGGTTTAGCTAAAGATGCGATACGCGACGCTTTCCTAAAAGATAATGGATTGACCGTGTTGAGATTTTCTGATCACGAGTTTTTGACGAATACTTATGGAGTGTTGCAAGTTATTTATGAGCACGTGCAATATGCTGAAATTAATAATGATGATGAAACGAAATAAATGAACCCACCTGTAATCCTCCCCTCTAGGGGAGGATATTTACGCCCCACTTTCCTTAATGAGAGGGCTGGGCTTGTCCCGCAACGTTTTTGTGTGGAAGTGAGGTCAAAAAACTTTGACTTTTGATTTGATAATTTATAAATTCCCTATATTGATTTTTCGGTTGATCAACCGAAGCGAACGCTTGGGAATTGGTGTACCAAACAAATTAAAACGGGTTCGATAATTTATGTTTCTTCGAAAAAGAATAGCAACGACATTTGTTTTTACTGCTATATATGCAGTAATTAAGCCATGCTCTGTGAATCATCAATTGTTTATGAAATATTTGAGGAAACCATGAAAAACGTAAAAGAAGATTTTAAAAAGGAACTTAACAAATTTTTACAATTTATTCAATCTCATGTTAGTACGAAAGATGGTCAATGGGCAGTAAAAGGATTTATTGATGTTTACAAAAATATTTATACCATTTCTTCTGATACAAAAATAGTATCAAAAATACTTGAAATACACTTATTTCCTAAAATCCTGAGTTTATCTCAATTTCCATATAATGAATATCTTGGACATTTTTGTTTTGGAATTATATATGATCGAGTTGACGGATCCACAATTGACGAAACAAAATCATACAACATTGATCATCTAAAATCTATCACATCTGTCGTAAAAAATTTCGATTTTTTTATAGCAGAAAAATGGAAAATCGCCAGTGATAAGGGTGGTAGTGGTAATACGGCAAATATTGGAAGTATCAACAATATTGAAGATATTAAAAATGAAAACGGGATGTTTTCAAAATTGGGTGAAAATTGGTTTGATGAATACTGGATGAATTATAATAAAATCTCAGTAAAAGATAAAACAGGAAAGGCAAAAAAAATTAGAAGTTTAACTGATTTTGTTAAATATAGAAAAGGCAATGAATTTTTAATAGTTCCAAAGAAATCTGGGAGAAATAAATGCATAGGATAATAGTTCCGCCTATAAAAAGCCAAGGGATAAAAACAAAATTGGTACCTTGGATTTGTGCTTTGATACCACAAAACGAAGGTTATTGGATTGAACCGTTTATGGGAACAGGTGTTGTTGCATTTAATGTTGGATTTAAAAATAATATACTTTCAGACATAAATCCCCATGTCGTACATTTTTATAATTCTATAAAGAATAAAGAGATAACACCATCAATAGTAAGAGAATATCTTGAAAGAGAGGGGAAACTATTAAGTAAATCTGCTGAAAATGGATATGCTCATTATAAATATATCAGAGATCGTTTTAACAAGCATTTTTCACCCTTAGACTTTTTATTCTTATCTCGAGCTGGCTTCAATGGTATGATACGTTTTAATAATAAAGGGAGATGGAATATTCCATTCTGTAAAAAACCTGACCGTTTTAGCAAGGCTTATATCACTAAAATTGTTAATCAAGTAGCTAAAGTTTCATCTCTCATTAATTCAAATTGGCATTTTCATAACAAAGATTTCCGTGATATAATTCATTCTGCTAAGGCAAATGATATCATATATTGTGATCCTCCTTATCATGGTAGATATGTCGATTACTATAATGGATGGACCGATGATGATGAGAGTGATTTATTCAAAGCCTTAAAAAATACTAAAGCAAAATTTATATTATCCACATGGCATCATAATGACTATAGAGATAATGTAATGATAAAAAAATATTGGGATGAATTTAATATCGTAACTAGGGATTATTTTTATCATTCCGGTGGAAAAATTGAAAATAGAAATTCTGTTGTTGAGGCGCTTGTATTTAATTTTGAATCAAAAATCAAAAAACATAATTATGAATTAATTCCCAAAGAAGAACAACTGAGACTTTTTGAAGCAAGGGAAAAATATATTTCTGACAGGCTTAGAGAAGCTGTTAATGTATAAAACTTGCACTATGGAAACCGAGCTTCTCACAATACACAGCGTATGCGCTCCGGGGCGCTCGGACATTCAGGCTTCACCACATTTGCTCAGCTTATGCAACGTAAACGTCTTATACGTTTAGATGTAATCTGAAATAACCACAAATTAATTACATCTTTTTCATCTCACAAAACACGCTCGATTCATCCACCTCAATGATTTTCGCCTCAACATTTAATCCTGCAATTAATGAAAGAAACTGATCCGGTTTTACAGTTGTCGCAGTAAATCCATCTTTACATTTAATCACACCATCCTTTGTTTTCTCATAATCGATTTCACCTAACAATCCCGCCTCAGATTGCAATCGGAACCATTCGAGTCGGTGATTCCAGAAT
>JACQYX010000083.1:0-6245 GCA_016207985.1 Ignavibacteriales bacterium
TCTCAATCAATCCGGACATTCCTCAAACCTGCGGTAGTCCGAGTACCACCAATGCGAGCACAATACATCCAAACATAGCAAGCACAAACTGAAACGCATCTGTAATAGCCACACCCCATAGACCTGACATCGCCGAGTAACCCGCGGTAAGAAGCATTGCAAGTGCAACGTAAATCATAACTTGGTCGTGTGGAATACTGAACATTCCTTCTAAGATTGAAGCCATGGCAAGGTTCACCCAGCCGATGATCACCGCGTTGATGAATAAGCCGAGATAAAGTGAACGGAATCCACGAAGGAAAGCAGCGGGCTTTCCAGAATAGCGTAACTCAGCAAACTCAACATCTGTCATAATACCTGCGCGCCGCCATAGTCGTGCAAAGAAAAACACCGTCAGCATTCCGCCAAAAACAAAATTCCACCACAGCCAATTTCCTGCTATACCGTTCTTCGCAACAAGCTCGGTTACAGCAAGAGGAGTATCAGCAGCAAATGTCGTTGCAACCATCGAAGTACCTGCAAGCCACCACGGTAAATTACGTCCGGAGAGAAAGAAATCTTTCATGCTCTTAGAAGCACGTCGTGAGTAATATAAACCGACAAGAACGCTGATGATAAAATATATGATAATTATGAGCCAGTCGAGAATATGCATAGAGGATTTTAAATTTATGATTTAGGATGTGGGTTCATGATTCAAGGATATGAGATTTACTTTTTAAATTACTAACGATACTTCCTACTGTAATCGTCACAACACTGCCGATCAATGTAAACCAAGTCCAACCGATCTTACCATATATTACGACGAGGATCATCACAACAATTCCAAAGAAGAAACTTATAATCGCATCGGTCTGCCGGGTTTTCTTGACAATAACTCCCAATAAAAACACACCGAGCAATCCACCATAGGTGAAGGAAGCAACGCTTAAAGCAATTTCCACCAACGACTTAGAACCACTGTAGATAAAGAATATCGCAACACCAACTAAAAACACTGCACACACCAGCGTTACGAAGCGAGAAATAGAAAGCTCCCTGCTTTCCGACAAGTTTCTGCCGAAATATGGTTTATAAATATCCAACATTACAGCAGAAGCGAGTGAATTCACAGAGCCCGACAGAGTCGACATTGCCGCAGCAAGCAGTCCGGCGATAATCAATCCGGAAAGACCCGTTGGTATATGTTCTATGATGAACTTCGGAAATATCTCATCCGCCTTAAGGACGTTAAGCTCCGCGAGTGTCGATCCACCGTAATATCCGTACAAAAGAATTCCAATTATAAGGAATATCGCAAATTGAAAAATCACAATAATCCCGCTACCAATAAGTGCACGCTGACCATCTCTCAAAGTCCGTACTGTCAACAATCGCTGAACGATGAGCTGGTCAGTTCCATGAGATGCCATCGAGAGGAATGCTCCTCCCAATACACTTGCAATAAGTGTGTATGGATTCGAGAAAAATTCTCCAAACGATGAACCGAATCCAAAATTGAGCAGATTTAATTTGCCTGTTGCTCCAGCCTCCCCGATCACCGTTTGGATTCCATTTGGTAAATCGCTCAGAATTACTATCGCAGAAGCGATAGCGCCAATCAGATAAATGAACATCTGAAACACATCGGTCCAAATGACAGCACGTACTCCACCGATATAAGTGTAGATAAGTGTAATGAACGCCATGATAATAATTGAGACGATGTAGACCTGTTCATTTGATAAGAAGGTGAGACTATTCCATCCTCTTAATAAAATAGTCAATGGAATTGCTGTAGCAAAAAGTCGGACACCATCGGCGATTATGCGAGTGAACATGAATGTAATGCTCGTGATGTTCCGAGTTTTAGATCCAAAACGATTTGCAAGATATGCGTATGCAGTTTGTATCTCTCCCTTGTGATATACTGGCAGCAGAACAAAACTGACTACAATCCTGCCGATAAGATATCCAAATGTCACTTGCAGAAAATTTAAATTGGTGAGATAAGCCAAACCGGGAATGCTGATGAATGTGAGCGTGCTTGTTTCTGTAGCTACAATTGCAAAGCAGACTGCCCACCATGGAATAGTTTTTCCACCGAGGAAATAATCTTTCACTGAGGTTTGTCGACCACCTTTGATAATACCAAGGGTAGCTATACCAACGAGATAAAATATTACGATGAAATAATCGAGTGTGGAAAAACCCATCACGTTCTCGGATGAGTTATATTGAGAATTGGTTTCAGCGTTAACAACAAGTTACGCTTTAAGAGCATCCTCGACTTTTTTATTGATAGTAAAGAGGCGATCAAGCTGTGTAATCTTCATTAAATCCATTACCTTTTCATGGACGTGTACAAGGTGTACACTGCCGCCATGTACACGCATCGTGCGATCAGCGATGAGTAATGCACTCAATCCACTACTATCGCAAAACTGTACTTCGCTCATATCGATTATCAAACGTGCACAGGTTTTGGGTTTACAGAGGACGAGAAATTCAGCTTTTAATCCTGGAGCGACTGCGGAATCGAGTTTCCTACCGTGCAGCTTCAGGATTGTCGCTTTACCATTTTTTCGTATCTCAAACTTCATGATTTCTCCAAAAGACTTACTAAAACATCGACAGGCATTCTGCGAATTTTTCGTAAATCGCCTGCGGTGTTCGTTGTTTATTTAAATTTAAAATAATATTGTAGAACACATCCGATACCGGGCTGGCAAATCCAACACGAATCCTTGAACGGGATGCTTTGCAAATATACGCAGTATGCAGGACGAAATCAAGATTAAGGTCAACTGCAACATCGAATTCTTTTATGAAAATACGCTGTAATACCGTTTTTGTAGGCAGCGAAAATTTATTTATATCCTGTGGATCGAGACGGACAACTTCACACTTTGGAAAATTTGCAAGCGCAGTTTCCCGAGTACTGTTATGCACAACGGTGAGATGTATCTTCGACATCTTAACCCGGAAATTTCGGAGCGCATTCCCGGCAATGACGGCATCCTCATAACCGACGGGCATAGTGATCAATACATTATGTGCCCCACGGAAAAAATCAGTCAGAGGTTGTACCTGATCGAAATCGTTCCGGAACTGAAACTTTGCAAACTGTAATCCTAAATATGCTAAGGCACTTTCAAACATTCACTTATCCTTTTTTAAACTTAATCATTGTTAAGAACTTTTCTTCGTCCCACAACTCGATGCCAAGCTTCTTAGCTTTTTCTAACTTTGAACCTGCATCTTCACCTACTATCAATATATCAATATTATTTGAAATAGTCGAAGCAACTCTTCCACCATTTTCTTCGATTAACGCCTTAGCATGATCCCTTGCCATACTCGATAGTGTACCGGTAAGAACGAATGTTTTCCCGGACAATTGACCTTGCTTCTTTTTCTGTTCTTCAGAAAATTTCAACCCAGCTTTTTTCAAGCGTTCTATTAACTTTCTATTATGCTTATCGGCAAAATATCGTGTTATACTCTCTGCTATTTTCGGTCCAATTTCATGGATCTCTTGAATTTTCTCGACGGACGCTCCCGTTAGCTTATCAATAGAATTAAAATTGTCAGCAATTAGTTGTGCAACGGTTGCCCCTACATGCCGAATACCAAGAGAGAAAATGACTCTGTGATAAGGACGTTGTTTACTATTCTCTATACCATCGAGTAAGTTCTGTACACTTTTCTCTCCCCATCGTTCCAGCTCGAACAATTTTTCTTTATATTTGTATAGATCATAAAGATCGGCGATGTTGTGGACAAAACCATGTGCAACAAGCTGGTCGACTACTGCCTCCCCAAGTCCTTCAATATCCATAGCTCCACGTGCAGCCCAATGTTCTATCCGACCACGAATTTGCTTTGGGCACTCAACATTTTCACAAAAATAGTTTGCTTCTTCTTCGAACCGGACTAACTTCGAATCACATTCGGGGCATTTGGTCGGGAATGAAAATGGCTTGGAATTCCTTAATCTTTTCTCGATAACTACCGATGTGATCTTCGGAATAACATCACCACCCCGCTCAACAACAACGGTATCTCCAATTCGAATATCTTTTTCTCGAATGTAATCTTCATTGTAGAGCGAAGCACGACTGACTGTTGTTCCCCCTATGAACACCGGCTCAAGCTCTGCAACGGGCGTGATTGTTCCTGTGCGTCCGACCTGTAATCGGATGTTATTTAATTTTGTTTCGGCTTTCCTTGAAGTGAATTTGCACGCTATAGCCCAACGCGGACTTTTCGCAATCGTACCAAGAGTTTCCTGCTGTGCTAGCGAGTCAACCTTTACAACAATTCCATCAATATCGAATGGTACGGTATCACGTTTCACTTCCAACGATTTCCAGTGTGCGATCACTCCTTCGATATCATCAAATCTCTTTGCATGGTCATCTACTAAGAATCCAAGCTTCCTTAGGATTTGAAGATTTTCATAATGACTGTTTAGGGCAGATTCGGATGAAAAAAGGGAATAAGCGTAAAACTTAATCGGACGTGTCGCAACAATCTTCGGATCTTGCAGCTTTAGCGTTCCAGCAACCGAATTCCGAGGATTAGCGAAAGTTTTTTCACCGGCGAGCTCCTTTTCTTCGTTCATGCGCTGGAAGTCGCTCCGATTCATTATTACCTCGCCACGCACTTCGCAGTTGAAAAATGCTGGATCTCTGATATTCAAACGAAGAGGTACGGACCGAATAGTTCGAACGTTTGCGGTGATATCATCACCCTCGACTCCATCACCGCGCGTAGCACCAAGTGAAAGGATTCCATTTATATACTTAAGACTGAGCGAAACACCGTCAAATTTTAATTCACAGACATATTTATATTTTTGCCCAGCTATAAGTGTTTTGACTCTGCGATCAAAATCTTTTATGTCCTCCTCAGAATAAGTGTTCGAAAGACTCAGCATCGGAATATCATGATTAACCGTTGGAAATATTTTCGTTGGTTCGCCACCCACACGCTGGGTAGGTGAATCTGGAGTTATCAACTCAGGATACTTTTTTTCAATATCCTGCAGCTCCCGCATGAGTTTATCATATTGTTCATCACTGATTTCAGGTTCAGCAAGCACATAGTAGAGATAATCGTGCCGATGAAGCTCTCTGCGAAGCTTCTCAGCTCTCTCGATTAGCATTCGATTAATCCCTTTTTGATTTTTCAACATTACGACTTCTTAAATTTCTTGAAGGTATCCCAAGTTATCTGAACATTTTTCAGCGGTCGTCGTACAGGGCTCAGCGTACCCAGCTTCTGATTGTTGAGGGTGAATGAAACCGCTGCTCCGTTCCCAAGTGATATTTGAAAGTAGTGCTTCGCTTTCCACTGTTTTCGATAAAATGGTGGAAACATATACTCATTTGTCGAGATCCCATCGATTATAATACGAACCCAGACACTTTCACTCGTTACACCTTCTAAAAAAAGAGTATCCTGTACATCGACTTCCGGCGAAATTTTCATACCTGTGGTCGCTGAATCATCAATCCGACTGCAATGACAGATATTAGTATTAAGAGAATTGGTAAATGCTTTGTAGGTGTTGTTCCTATCTTTTCATCGAGTACAGTGGGCTTGAATTGTGAATTAAGAAATGTTGTTGCCCGTCGGGAAGTATCCTCAGCACCTTTCACACTCAACGCTAAATATTCTTCAAGAAGCTCTGATGGAGAAATTCCAACTTCGATTGCATAATCCCGTATGAACGCGCGAATATAGGCCGAAGGTAAATCAGGTGTTATTCCCTCCTCAATATCTTCAAGAAATTTCTTATTAATCCTTGTTATCCCTGCAATTCCTTCAAGAGATTGATTTCTTGCTCTACGTGCCGAACGCAGTTTCTCACCGATACTCTTGATTACATCTACGTCACTCATATCTGTTCATGCCGCTGTATTGTAGACATCTCATTTACAAAATTCACTCGAAACATGATAAGGTAATAAGTTGCACTCCGAATCGCAAGTTATGCACCTCCTGATACTTGCTTTGGAGCAGCTTCCAAAATCTCACGCACTTTATGGGCGATATCTTCGAGTGCATATGGCTTCTGGAGAAAACCATCGATTGATTGAGTAAACTTCCCGTCGTCCAACATGGTTGCACTGTAACCGCTGCAAACGAGGACTTTTAAATAGGGATACTGACTTTTAATAAAATCGAATGTTGCACGCCCACCCATTCGGGGCATGTTCATATCGAGAATAACTAAATCGAATGCCCCCTGTTTA
>JACQYX010000083.1:6337-9268 GCA_016207985.1 Ignavibacteriales bacterium
AGTATTCGTTCATTCCCGCCGACGATCGTCGATTTAGGTAATTGTTTCTCCTTCGTTAGCTGATAATCGATAATCCTTGGCAGGTATATCGTAAAGATTGTTCCGCTATTTATCTCGCTGCTGACGTTTATATAACCATTATGACTCTTCACAACGCCATATACAACGGATAAACCCAATCCAGTTCCTTTACCTTGATCTTTAGTTGTGAAAAAAGGTTCAAAGATTCGAGGAAGAATAATTGGTGAGATCCCAGAACCCGAATCAGCCACGCTAATTTGAACATACGAACCTATATTTCCATCGGTTAGATGCTTTGCTTTACTTTCATCTAGTATGACACCCGTACAATTAATTACGATGATGCCTCCATTAGGCATAGCGTCTCGTGAATTAAGACAAAGATTCAATAATGCTTGTTGTAATTGACCTTCATCAGCCTCGACGAACATCGGCTCAGATGCAAGATAGCATTTAATATGAATCGTTTTTGGTGTTGTTACTTCAAATAGTTTTATTGTTTGATCTATTACGCTGTTCACATCTGTCCGCACGATATTTGGATTACTCTTTCTGGCAAACGTGAGGAGCTGTCTCGTTACCGCTGCACCACGCCGCGATGTAGTTTCAATAAGATCGACATATTTCAATAATCGCGGATTCTCCTGAATTCTCCGGCGCATGATGGAAGCCGAACCTAAAATTGCAGTTAGTATATTATTGAAATCGTGTGCTATGCCTCCTGCCAGATTCCCGATACTATCGATCTTCTGTGCCTGAAGTATTTTAGCTTCCATTTTTTTCTTCTCAGTAATGTCGCGCAGCACCACCCTTGCTACGGAAGGCTTACCTTCACCATCAAACACCAAGGACGTATTCACGCTGACATCAATCAGGTATCCATCTTTCCCTTGAATCTGTTCCTCAACACCCCCAAGTTCTTGTCCCAACTCGAATATTTTCTTGAGATTTGCGGTGACATGGTCATGCTGAGCAGGCGGGTACAGATTGAACAACGGGAAACCGATGATCTCCTCTTTTAATTTCCCGAGTAGTCGACACTCAGTCTGGTTACAGCTTACAACAATACCTCGACGATCAACACTGTGATACATATCGGGAGAATTTTCATAAAGATCGGCATATAACAATTCAGATTGTTTCACCTGCTCGAAAAGGGAAGCATTATTTAGCGCCATACTAATTTGATTTCCGAATGCTTGAATCAGTGCAACCTTCTTCGATTCTAATTTCCTAACCTCTTTGCTGCCCATGATTAGAACGCCGGCAAATACTCCCTGCCGTGAGAGAGGAATAGATACTAAAAGCCTAATCCCTTCCTTTAAAATCTCTTCGGTTGTTGTCTGAAGTATGGTCTCATCACTAACTTTATGGACAACCGGAGTCCTGATCCACATCATCAACTTGTCATCAATCGAACGATCCTTCGGAAACAATCGGGCTGCGGTTCCAGATTGATGTTTGAGGTGAAGTATTTTATTTTCATGCAAGTATATCCATCCGGCATCAGCACGCATCAACTGCATTACTTTTATAAGAGCAGATTGGAGAACAGAAGTCAAATCAACCGAGTAATTCACTGCCTCAGCGATAGTGTTGAGTTCAAGCATCTCTCGCCTTTGTGCTTCGAGGTTTCTTCCATACTTTAATGCGAAAAAAATACACAAATCATTACGGGATTCATCTATTTATTATAGTATACAAGGGTATATACCGGATGAAAGATAGATATTCTATATTGATCGTTGACGATGATAAAACACTTCGCGTAAGGCTACGGGTGATGCTCACAAAAGAAGGTTTCGATACTGCTGCCACGGGAAATGGCATTTCGGCACTTATCATGCTCAACAAACATCGATACGATTTATTATTACTCGATAATTCCCTCCCACGAATTAACGGTTTAGCTATTCTCAAAATGATTAGACAAAAAAAGCTGATAGAGAAGGTTATAATGTTGAGTAAGGCTAATGATCTGAAAACCGTTCAAAAAATTCTAAGTACCGGAGCCAACGATGTTATCACCAAACCGCTCGATGCTAAAAGTTTGTTAGCATGTATAAATAGAGAGCTTGGAATCCATTTACCAATGACAAGTAATGGAGAGGGAGTTATACCTTTTAAAAAAATTATTGTTGGGGAATAAAAAAGCCGCACGAGATGTGTACGGCTTTGTGTCGGAACGGCGGGATTTGAACCCGCGACCCCTTGCACCCCAAGCAAGTGCGCTAGCCGGGCTGCGCCACGTTCCGTAATTAAATATAAAAGATAAAAATTATTAAATAGATCGACAGAGATAATACCATCAATCGATTAATGCCTATATCATTTTCACTAATAATTCTTCAAGAAACATCTTGACTTCTATAAGATCATTTCGTAACCGATTCTCCGGTACTCTGGGTTGTTGAGCTACTTGTTGACCCGGACTTTCATTGTGCGATGTTTCAGGTATTAATTCTAATTGTTCACCAGTTTCGGAATCAGGTGCATATGATTGAAGCACTTGTTTCGCTCCCTCGATTGTATACCGCTCTTCTCTCAATAATCTCTTGATAAAAAGAATCAGCTTGATTTCCTTGTTTGTATAGATCCGATTTCCTGCCCGGTTCTTTGCGGGTTTAAGCTGCTCGAATTCGGATTCCCAATATCGTAAAACGTATTGCTCGAGGTCAGTAATTTTGCTGACTTCACTTATCGAGTAATAGAGCTTTTTAATACCAAGCTGTTTCATAAACCGTCACCTGTTTGTGAAGTTAGTGATCATTTAATTAAAAAATACGGAATTTATTAACTAAAGGCAACCTTCGACCGTTTCAAGCTTTGTTGATAGTTTTTCAGAAAGGTTTTCTTTCAACATTCGATTTTATTTGAAGAATTTTGTAGATTGAACAAAAAGGATCAATG
>JACQYX010000153.1:0-2685 GCA_016207985.1 Ignavibacteriales bacterium
AAATATTCATTTATCTTCATATGTGCCTCTGTCATTTTAAGACACCTCTTAATGTTTTGTTTTTTTTATTTCGCTTTCTCTATGTCAATTCTTTGTCAGTCATTAATACTTGAATTCGGTCTTGCGTTAAGGTAACTTTTTTACTCGTAAGTGTCAAGAAATATTTTTCGAAAACACAGAATAATTTGAGAAAATCTTCGTAAGGTTTGGCTCTTTGATTTTTATTTATTAAATAATTTTTACGAAATATTCGCTTTAGTTTGATAAATTAACTACTTATTCTAATAAACTGAAGAAGTCCGACTTTTGCATTTGCACTATCGAGATAAAAGTCGGACTTCTAACTTAGACCACGGAAGATTCAATCATACTATTTACATATTACCCGTAGAAATCTTCCAGCGCTCCCACCACTTGATTAGTTTCGGCGCACTCCACATCGTCAACATCATGAAGAGAATACCGCCCACGAGGTCGATTACGTAATGATAGCGCAAGTAAACAGTACTGAAGATAAGAAGAACACCGAAGATATGAATAATGTAACGGCATTTCAATTTATACCGATGGGCAAAGTACATCGAGATAAGCGTCATTTGCGTATGACCGCTTGGAAAAACGTCCCGTTGTGCAAGTGATATCGCACTTAATGCACCTTTTGGGATAGATTCGCCGGCGTTTATTAAATCGCGAATGGTATTTGTTAACCATAAACCCGGCAGGTCAGTGTTCATGGAATAAAAATCATGAAGTGTGAAGCGAGGACCAACGGCAGGAAAAAGTAAATATCCTAAATAAGATAACACAAAACCATAAACGATAGCGAACACTGCAAAAGTGAATTTCTGTTGCTCCTTTTTAATGTACAGCTCAATGCCAACCGCAAGCATGATAAAATAATAACTTGCATACGAAACCTGAAGGATCTCGGTGAGTAAGGGAGTTGAGTATTGTGATAACCAGATCGTAGGATCACCACCGAAGATCATTCTATCGATATCGATAAAAAAATTGTCCCAGTCACTTCGACTGAGCGATTGTATTATGACATGCACCTCTTTGAAGATGAAAAAGATCATCGGAATTGGATACCAATCATATATCTTTTCCACAACATTAGATCTTCTTGATGTATGATATCTGGAAACAACAACAATGAAAATACTGACTAAGATATTAATTACTATGAGTGGAACACTAACACGCGTACAGAAGATGATACTAGTCAAAGAAAGGATATGGATGAAAACGATGATGAGTACATCGACTGGGCGAAGAATGCGGATGAAATTTGATATCATAAAGTTATCTTGAGATTCTCAGATTATCCAGTGGAGCATAGCAGTTGCAAGAGAAAGGAAAATAGTAATTCCGATGACATCTTGAAATGCCGTTTCGAAGGGACCGGCAGTTAAAGCAGGATCGAAACCGAAACGCTTTGAAATCATCGGCGAGCTGGTTCCTACAAATCCCGAGACATTTATTGCGAAGAACATGGAGATGCCGACCACAAGACCGAATTCCCATTTCCCCTGCCAGATGGCTGCGATGAATCCGATAACACAACCACATGCGGTTCCGATAATTAATGTTGTCTGAAGCTGTCTAAAGACGGGCTGCCACCAGCGGTCAATCGAAATATGACCGGTCGCCATTGCCCGAACAACAATTGCCGCCGACTGCAATCCTGTGTTTCCTGAGATAGCCGATATTATCGGCATAAATGAGGCAAGTAAAATTACCTGACTTAATGTTTTGTCATAAAGATGAACGATAACACCGGCAATAAATTCTAATGCAAGAGTTGTTAATACCCATGGCAGTCGAAGTAATGCGATTTGGGCAGGTGAGCGTCGCTCTAATTCTTCAGCGTCGGAGCCAACCATCTTTGCAACATCTTCACTGTGCTCCTCTTCGATTACATCTACGATGTCGTCGATGGTAATTCTGCCGACGAGATTTCCCATCTTATCTACTACGGGTAAGGCAACAAGATCGTACTTTTTAAATGTCGAAGCGACCTCTTCCTGATCGACATCAGTGCCGACGCTCTTTGCGTTTGCATTCATAATTCTATAAACTTTTCTGCTTGGTGGATTGAACACAAGGTCTTCCAGCGATAATACACCGACGAGCAATCCTGCTTCATCAATGACGTAAACATAATGAACAGGAATCTTCGTTTTAGCGAAGACACGAACTTTTCTCATCGCCTGCTGAACGGTATCTTTTATCCCCACGGCAATATACTCGGTTCCCATGATACCGCCGGCGGTATCCGTGCCGTATCGCATGAGTTCCTGAACATCCGTGGAATCCTCGGCTGGCATTGTCTGAAGTACTTTTTCAGCAATACTTGGCGGTAATTCTGCGACCAGATCGGCAGCATCATCGGATGCAATTAAACCCACGTATTTTGTAATTTTATCGGACGGGATAACGGAAAGTATCGATTCACGGCTGCTTGTTTCAAGCTCCAAAAGAACTGCGCTTGCGGTTTGTTCATCAAGAAGATCGAACGTAAAAATTCTATCATCACCCTCAAGATGATCGAGAATATCCGCTATATCCGCCGCATGAAGATCGGCAATAATGTTGAGAAGAAGCGTGCTTGCTCGATTGCTCACCAGGTCTCGGATGTCGTCCATCAGCTCCTCATCAACCTCAATCGTTTTTATGCTTCGC
>JACQYX010000153.1:2718-3875 GCA_016207985.1 Ignavibacteriales bacterium
GGTCTTCTATCATTCGATCACTTTTTCTATTTGTTTGGTGAGAAACACAAATTGCTCAACAGATAGTTGTTCCGGTCGAGTCGCAAAATCAAAGTTTACATCCTTGAATATTCTTTGTACTGAATTCTCATCATACGGAAGATATCTCAGACTGTTCCGCAGGATTTTCCGCCGTTTCCCAAATGCAGTCTTAACGACTAATTTGAAAAGTTCATCGTTAATGCTGTATGGAAGTTTATCGAATATCTGTATATGGATAACTGCCGATGTCACTTTTGGCTTCGGGTAAAAACAATTTGACGAGACATCGAATAAATATGTTGGTATTCCATAGTGTTGAGAAAATACAGAAAGAATGCCGTAATCCTTTGTATTTGGCTCAGCCGTGATACGTTTTGCTACTTCTTTCTGAATCATTATCGTTAGATCGATAACTGCTTTTCGATCTTCGAACATCTTAAAGAGTATCGGACTTGTAAGATGGTACGGAATATTACCGACAACTCTCAGCTTTGATTTGAATTCTTGTTTCCACTTGGTAAGCGATACATTTAAAAAATCTTCATGAATAATGGAGACACTTTCGGAATGATATTTCTCTTGAAGCTCACCAACAACTCTCTTATCAATTTCGAACGCTATAAGATGCTTCGCTTTCCCGATCAGGAATTTCGTTAGTGCACCTTGACCCGGACCGATTTCCATAACAACATCGCTTGGCTTGAGATGCATCTCTCGTACGATGTTCCGTGCGATATTCTCATCGATAAGGAAACTCTGCCCGAGCGACTGCTTTGGTTTGATAGTAACCGGCATTAACGATTCTATCACTCAAGGTTTCTTGAATAATTTTTTCAAACCCTCTTCAGCTTTCTTTTTCAGCTCATCCTCCACCTTTTTCTTTCCTTGATCCAATAACTTTTGTTTTTCTTTTTCAAGAGCTTGCTTCGCCATATCTTCCTGTGCTTTCGTGTTCAGTTTGAGCGAGGGACTTGCAGTTGCACCGGTTACGTCGAAGTCCAAACTAATTCGACCCTCCTTATCTTTGAAAAATTGTACAAGCTGATTCGCTACCCCACTCAATTTTAATCTATCCGAAAGTGAGCCGGGCAGCTTCACATTGAGGGCATACGTCATCGTGCCGTCGAGTCCATGAG
>JACQYX010000154.1 GCA_016207985.1 Ignavibacteriales bacterium
AATGAATATGTTCATCTATTTTGATATTGTGCCCAACGCAAATTCTGTTTATTTCTTGGCAAGAAGATAATTGTTAACAGCGTTTACTTTGTTACTAAGGGCATTTGTATAGTTCGCATGAGCAATAAGTAAATCTAACAATGTTCCTGCACCGAGATTGTATTTTTCTTCTGCGATCTTCCGATCCATCTCAGCAGAGGCGACTGTTGTTTGGGAAACCATCACCTGTTTTTCTGCCGCTTCGAGATCGAGCAGTGCTTTCCTGACATCGACTGCGATTTGGCGCTCTGTTTGTTTTAAGTTTTCATCCGCATTATCGCGCTGTACCTTCGCTTGATCGATTTGTGCTTGTGTCGAGAAACCGTTGAAAATAGGTATACTCAAATTCAAATTAACGGAAAAACTTCTGTTGTCGGTCAGCCGATCAAGCTCCTCGTTATTATATCCGTATGAACCGGATGCACTGATTGTCGGGAATAATCCTGACCTTGCGATAGTAACACCGGATTGAGCACTGTTGAAATTCTCGACCGATACTTTATAATCCGGTCGATTTTCCAGAGCCGTTTTAACAAGTTCTCTGAACTTCGAGTATTTCGAATTGAGTATAGCAAACTCATTCGTATCTATATCGGTTGGAATCCCGCTGAAATCGAATTCGTACTCCTTACCGAATTCAGTCCCGATGAATGAAATCAAATCGGCTTTGGCTTTCTCGAAATTATTCTGTGCTTCAATCAATGCAAGTTCATCCGAGCCGGCTTGAACTTGTTGACGATATACATCGGCAAGCGCAACTGCACCAACCTTATTCGATTCGATTATACGCTCAAGCTGCCGTTTACTACGCTTTAAATTATCCTCGCTTACTTTCAATAGTTGAAATGTACGAACAACGTTCAGAAAGAGTTGATGAGTTTGATAAATAATACTTTGACTGGTACGGTTGTACGATTCTTTCGTCGCAGTCGCATTCGATAAAGCACGGGAGACATTTGAAGTATTATATAATCCATCAAATAAGATCAGACTGGCATAAACGTTTTTTTCGAGTGCAAAATTAATCGCATTTTCGAGTGTCAATTTAATAGACTCCTGTCCGAAAATATTACCCGTGATTAATAGTGACAGAAATGCCGATGAAAAAAACTTCATTTTTAACTCCTTTGTATTATAGATTTATTAAACCGACAGGGGTCCATAAAAACTATCCCCTATTAACGAATTGTGCGTAAAAAAGTTACATAATCAGAATAAAAAGATATTTCATGAATTTTCGTGAAGGATTTTATCCTTGATACTGAGTAAATAAGCCAAAGCTTCGTCGTGCTCATTCGGAATCTCTCCATCAATGATTGCATCTTCTATTTTCTTCTTTAAGACACCTACAAGAGGTCCGGGTTTAAGTCCACATACTTCCATGATTTCATCGCCGCGGACGGGCGGCTGCCAGTTGCGAATTCGATCCTTCTCCTCCACCTCCTTCATTTTTTCAATTACCATATCGTAATTCTTCAAATAGCGGGCAACACGATCAGGGTTCTGTGACGTTATATCGGCACGGCATAGAAGCATGAGATCATCTATGTCGTTACCCGCTTCGAACATAACTCTGCGGATCGCTGAATCCGTTACCTCTTCACTCACGAGAACCATCGGGCGTAGATGGAGCCGCACGAGTTTCTCAACGTATTCAAGCTGTGCGGTTGGTAGACGCATTCTGCGAAAGATTGGTTTCATCATTCGGGCACCGAATTCCTAGTGTCCGTGGAACGTCCAGCCAATCTCTTCTTTAAAAGCTTTCGTCCTCGGTTTAGCTATATCGTGTACAAGTCCGACAAATCTCAGCCCGGTTCGAGCGGTGTTCGAAGAATTTTATTCTTTAAATCTGCAACACCATAGAAAACATCGATCAACTTGCCAAAATTCGTTCCGTTAATCGAAGCTGCTAAAGTATTGATGGTAAAATCTCTCCGTGAAAGATCACTTTCGAGTGATGCTTTTTCCACTTTTGGCTTTCTTGAATCCGTGCCGTAGCTTTCTTCTCGAGCACCAACGAATTCGATCTTCCCTTCATCCATCGGAAGCATCGCTGTACCAAAGTTTTCATATGTTACAACATTTTTCCTCTTCCAGATTTTTGCTACACGCATGGCAAAATCGATCCCATCACCAATCACGACTATATCGATATCTTTCACTTCCTTCCCTAACAATTTATCTCTGACGTAACCGCCGACAACGTAAGCTTCTATGCCGGACTCATCGGCGATCGAGCCAATACGATAAAGAACATCCTGTTGTATTTCAATATATTGGACCGACTTAGTCAACTTAAAAAGATATTCGCTGCTTATTTATTATTTCCATAATACTATTTGCTACCCTTAGTGCCTGCAGTCCTTCTTCTCCAGTTACAACCGGTTGTGTATTGTCTCGCGCTGCATTTATAAAAAGCTCAAGCTCATGTTTTAGTGCGTTTAATTTTTTGATCTTGGGGCGTTCATATACAATCTTGCGTTTTTGGGTACCGGCATCAATCTTACCAAGCATCATGGCAAGGTTTTCAACTTTTTCGTCTTCATCTACCAAACGAAATACTTCCGCCGTTCCATCCGAGAAGTCAATCGAAATATATGCATCACGCTGGAACAGCCGCATCTTCCTCATCTTTTTCTGCGATATCCGACTCGCAGTAACGTTTGCCACACAACCACTCTCAAACTGGAGACGGGCATTAGCAATATCGACATTATCAGACACAACCGCTACACCATTAGCATCAATTTTCTGAACAGGAGATTTAACAAGACTCAATATGATGTCGATATCATGTATCATTAAATCAAGAACAACCGCTACATCGGTTCCACGTGGATTGAATGGCGCCAGCCGGTGAGATTCGATAAACATTGGTCGAAGATGATAACTCTCTAACGCAAGAAGTGCAGGATTGAAGCGCTCGATGTGCCCCACCTGCATTACAACATTAGATTGTTTTGCCATCTGAACCAGCGTCTCTGCCTCAGATGTTGTGTGTGTAATTGGTTTTTCAATAAATAAATGTACTCCCGTTTCGATTGCCTGTTTCGCAACTTCAAAATGTGTTATTGTAGGGGTAGTGATGCTTACTCCTTTAACATGACGCTGGAGTGCTGCAATGTTTATGTAGGGCTTTGTTTTATATTCTTTCGCAGCGCGTTTCGCACGCTCGATATCTACATCAACTACGCCAACCAATTCAACTGATGGAATATCGTTGTACATTTTCGCGTGTAATGAGCCGAGATGACCGACACCGATGACGCCAACCGGGAATTTATCCATATTATTTTTCATCCTGCTTATTTATATTCGAACCACGTCTAACCTTATATACAGTATAATAATTAATCCGATTTTCAGCCAATCCCATTTGTGGAAATGCTTTTGTGAATAGCGGCACTAAATCGGGATCGTTTCCAAAATCTTCGGTAACAAAAGAACGATAGACGATATAATCCGCATCGCAAACCGACTTATATATTTTATCTTTCATCATTTGCTCGTGTGTATAACCATTTCGCAGTAACGACAGCATTTGAGGAGAAACCAGACCTGCCGCATCGCATATCTTACGATCAGAGAAATAACCTATCGCACCGACATCTTGAGCGAATATTTTTGATTCTGGAGGAGTATATTGCTTTAACCACTTCCCAATTGGAATGAGACTCATCTCCATCCCTTTTTCAAATGTTTCGATGCCGGGTTTGACATATGTATGATAAACAAATTGGCTTTGAAACATAATGCCTGCTGTTAAGATAAATATGCCCAAGTATGCATATTTCTTCATAGCTGAAGCAGAAATGATTCTATAAAGAAATTCATATGCAAAGACCAAGATGATTGGTGTTATCAAGAGGAGATAACGTGAAACTACATTAACACCTGTAACGATGAAAAATAAAGGAAGTATGATGATGAATCCAATTCCAACAAATCTTGAAC
>JACQYX010000155.1 GCA_016207985.1 Ignavibacteriales bacterium
GGATCCTAATAATGCAGGCGAAGATACACTCGTTGTTAGCGCACCAGACGATTCTTCCGCAGGTGTTGTGCATGGCTTTTCATCATTTGGACAGGGCAGGCAAATGTCGATCACTCGGATAGAGACAAAAAGTGATGATGGAGAAATATCGGGAATGTATCACTTAAACAGTCTATCAAGCGGGGTAAGTAACGGACGAGAAAATGTTCTTCTTTGGTATGAAAAAAAGGGATCGTTTGGCTCTTTTGTTTTAAATGCTACACAGCACGAAATAGGTTTTACACACGTGAGGTTAAGCGGAGTACCGGATGGTGGCCCAGTTCAAATCGATGATTGGACCTATTTGATCGGTGTAGCCACATCGTCGTTCGATCTCGATGCATCTTTTAGTTCAAGTGATGGGAATTTTTCTATCGAATATTTACGAAGTCAAATATCAAGCGGGGAAGGTACAAGCACTACACTGACGATTAGAGTTAAGGCTGAATTCAAATGCAGCAATCCGCCAACTGGCGTGGAGAATCAATCGTCTCATACTCTCCCTCGTAGAATCATCCTATATCAAAATTATCCTAACCCCTTCAATCCAACGACAACTATCAGTTTCGTGATCCCTCAAAAGTCCTTTATAACTCTTAAGGTTTACGATATTCTCGGACAAGAAGTGATGGCTCTGCTGAACGAGAGAAAGGACGAAGGGAGGTACGATGTTCGGTTTGACGGGTCAAGGCTGACGACGGCTCCGTATTTTTATAGGCTTCAGGTTGGAAATAATATAGAAACAAAAAAACTAATTTTACTCAAATAGGGTAATCCTGTCCAGACTTCTATCCATTTCTGATTTTATTACGGCCGGATTTTTGGAAACAGTTGGCAATTGATGGCAAATAGATGTACCTTGTAGTGTGAATTGACTGTGCAATATATTATATTCTTGCGAATGAAAAATAGATATAAAAGAAATATCAATAGTTTTTCCCCCCACTATAATTTTTGGGGCGGGGCAATATTGTGGTTTCCTTCCTGAGCGAGATTTGAAATCCATTATTGCTATAATGTTAATAATTTCCTTTTCCGTTCCATTCGGAGGATCTTACATACTGCTTCAATATCAAAAACTTCGGATCAAAAAAGAGATAAAACATCGAATAATTTCAGGGATCGATAAAAATGAGCTTGTATTTTTCAAGTTTTCAAAAACAGAGTCGGAAAAGGAGTTGCTCTGGGAACATTCCAAAGAATTTGAATACAAGGGAGAAATGTATGACGTCGTAGAATCGGAGGAAAAAGGAGATACAATATGCTATTGGTGCTGGTGGGACCATGAAGAAACGTCACTTAACAAGCGACTGAACATTTTATTAGCCCGAGCAATGGAACAAAATCCACAGCAACAAGAAAAAGCGAGGCGGGTTGCTATTTTCTTACAGTCACTTTTTTCTCCAAACACAATCGATTGGAATGCTTTCTTTCTTTTTTGCTTCACGATACAAAATCCCACGAACTTTTTTTATTCTTCGGTCAATATTTCGCCGCCAATTCCTCCCCCTTAATTTCATAAACAGATATTTATCTTTACCCTATCCTTATTCAGGATACGGGATATAATTATTTGTTTAACTGTTAAGGAGTTACAATGAAGAAAATCATATTACTGTGGTTATTCATAGGAGTATGGTCGGTGGGTTACAGCCAGATGGTAACAATTAAAGATAAAGAGAGTCAACAGCTTCTTGAGCGAATAATTCTGAGCAGTGAAAATCCCAAAGCATCAGCGTTGACTAACACGCAAGGTCAAGCCGATATTTCAACATTCAAGGGATCCGAGCGAATCGAGATTCGAATGATGGGATACATTTCAAAGATAATGAACTATGATGAATTAGCAAACGAGAATTTTTTAATTTATCTAACTCCATCGCTTATTTCTCTGGAACAGGTTGTGGTTTCGGCTACGAAATGGAATCAATCACAACGCGAGATACCTGCAAAAGTTGCAACTATCACGTCTAAAGAAATAGAGATGCAAAATCCACAAACTACCGCCGACTTATTGGGTGCGTCCGGTGAAGTGTTTATTCAAAAAAGTCAGCAAGGCGGTGGAAGTCCTATGATCAGAGGTTTTGCTGCAAATCGTCTGCTGATTACTGTAGATGGAATACGGATGAATACTGCTATCTTCCGAAGTGGAAATTTACAAAATGTAATCTCCATCGATCCACTGTCGACACAAAGAACGGAAATACTCTTCGGACCCGGCTCGGTAATTTACGGAAGCGACGCTATCGCGGGTGTTATGAGTTTCTATACACTTACACCTCAACTTTCATTAACCGATATGCCATTTACGAAGGGAAATGCTCTTGCACGTCATTCATCAGCGAATAACGAATTCACAAGCCATGTTGATTTATATATCGGTTGGAAAAAATGGGCTTTTGTCTCGAGTTTTTCACACAATAAGTTTGGCGATCTTCGGATGGGAAGTGATGGACCGGATGAATATTTACGATTGCAGTACACTCAGCGAATCGACAGTGTAGATAAGATTGTAACCAACGACGACCCTTTGATGCAGCGACCTACAGGTTATTCCCAAGCAAACTTGATGCAAAAGATACGTTTTAAGCCAAACACAAACTGGGATTTCACGTATGGAATTCATTACTCAACAACGACAGACTACTCACGTTATGACAGACTTCTACGTTTACGCAATAATGTACCAAGAAGTGCCGAGTGGTATTATGGACCACAAAAATGGATGATGAACAATCTAAATCTAACACACGATGCAGCTCCATACATTTACAACCACTTAGCTGCGCGTCTTGCGTATCAGTTCTTTGAAGAAAGTCGCATCGACCGCGACTTTAACAAAAACGAGCGACGGTCTCGGATTGAAAAGATTTATGCTTACTCAGCCAATCTCGATTTTTCAAAATCAATTCTAAGTAAACATACTATCTTTTACGGTTTAGAAGCAGTTTATAACGATGTAAATTCATCAGGAACGGATGAAGACATATCTACCAGAGTGATTCAGAGAGGTCCGGCTCGATATCCACAATCGACATGGGGTTCGTATGCCGCTTACCTCACCTACCAGTTCAAAGCAATGGATGAATTGGTACTTCAATCGGGTTTGCGATACAACCAGTTCGTTCTTAATTAAAAATTTGACACAACGTTTTATCCTTTTCCTTTCACC
>JACQYX010000156.1 GCA_016207985.1 Ignavibacteriales bacterium
ATTGATGTCGGTAAACCGTGTGATTTATCCTTATTACTTCAACCTGAAGAGATTTCCTTGATGAAGCTCCTGTCGCAATATCCTGATATGGTTGAATCTTGTGCCGCTACATACGAGCCGCACCGACTTGCCGAACATCTTCACGCTGTTGCAGGAAGTTACCACAAGTTTTACCACGAGCACCGTGTTGTGGGAGATGATTTAAATATGACCGCCGCACGCATTACACTTTGCCTTGCCACCAAGACTGTTCTTGCCAATGGATTTGCAATTCTCGGCATCAACGCACCGGAGAAGATGTAACTTGTTGGTCGAAGAGGCTCTTCGACCTACGGCAATTTATCTAATCAAAACCATTTTTTTTACCTGCATAAATGTTTTCCTCGGGTCGTTTACGCTTGTTGCTTCAAAGTGGTAAAGGTAAACACCGGATGCAATATTACTTGCGTTCCATTCGATTGACTTATAACCTGCATCTTCAATTTCATCAACTAGGATTTTAACCTCTTGACCAAGAATGTTGTAGATTTTCAGCATAACTCGGCTGGCCGCTGGGAGTTTATATTTGATAGCGGTGATTTGGTTGAATGGGCTGGGATATACCTGTTCAAGTTCGTAAGATGATAGTGAAAAATAATTTTCTTCACTTATGCCCACGATCAGTTCTATATTCGAAATGCTTGTATCACTTTCAGGCCAAATCTGTACTGTCAGTGCCTTTATTTCATAGCCATCCTTTTCAATTTTCAAATGTTCAATCCGAGCATAATCATCAAGAGTGAATTTACCTGCAGAGTCCGTTAACACATAAATATCCATTTGATAACCCATCCAATTTGCATAATCATAAATAACCTTTACACCACTTAACGGATTTCCGGATAAGTCGGTTACAGTCCCTCGGATAGTCCCTCGCGCATTTGCTGAATCGTTCGGGCCACCTAAAGTTGATGTATTGTCTAAATAATAAAAGTATCGCTGGAATTCATCTCGATACTCTCGAAAACAAATCGATTGTCCCGATCTTGGTGCAGAAATTAGAGTGTTGCTTAACTCTCCAAAAATCATTCGGTCAGCAACACCATGAGGACCACATAATGACAAATGATCACCGTTACGATTAACGAACAATGGAGTTACTAAACTGTCCTGTGTTATGATTAAATAATTCGTGTCCAATACTATTCCATTCTTTAAATACGCTGTATCACTCAACGTAGTGAAGTACCACCCATCAAGTGATTGTGGTCCAACAGATCCAGATAAATGAAGTTCAATTTTCCAACCTGATGAATCAACTATTAATTCACTAAAATAAAAAAGGATAATTGGATTGGCATTCATGCTCTGAAAAATGATGACAATTAATGCGAAAATTAAAACAAGTGTTTTCATTGTGTCGATCTTTCCCATCTTATGATTAAGTTCTTCTCGGGCATAAAATTTTCTCGATGAATTATATATGAAATATCTCCATCATGGTCTTCTTCACGGTCATACCTCATTGAAATATATTTCAATTTATATTTACTCGGTATATCCACAACATATTCACCTCTCATTAAAGGCTTTCCCCACTGATGTGTTGTGGTAAGAATGTATTCCATAAAGTAATCCAGTGTTCTCTGAAAGTACATCACCTCATACATATTAGTGGTCTTGGGTGGAATGCTAATCGAAAACAAAATTCCACTCCTTGATTTGAGAAACGGTAATGTCTTGCAGTTTCCCATGTCATTAACCACTATACTATCCGGAAACGGTAAGGCCTCGCTTACGATGAATGGATAGTACACCGTACGCTGGAGGATGGTTGAGGTATTGTTTGTGAAGTAGTACTGTCCTTTTAAGCAGCAATTATTATCTTGAACGTGTATTTCGATCCTTTCGCGGATAAATTGCAATGTCTGACAGGGAGCCTTGGAATAAAAAATAAGGCAGGTTATGAGTACAAATTGCAATATGTAGATATTATTTTTAAACATTGCTGCGTATTTTACTTTAGTAAAATCCTTCTCTCTACTTGTGTGAATATTCAACTTGGATCACTGACTCTCGTTGCATCGAGACGACATCATATTCCTTCATTTTTACGAGAGTAAGCTTCCCGGAACTTTTAAAGTTTCAGGAACTCGAGATACCAAAATTACCTCACCCGCACCATCTTTTTTACCTGCATAAATGTTTTCCTCGGGTCGCTTACGCTTGTTGCTTCAAAGTGGCAAAGGTAAACACCGGATGCAATATTACTTGCGTTCCATTCGATTGACTTATAACCAACATCTTGGATCTCATCCACAAGTGTTTTTACTTCGCGCCCTAAAACATCGTAAATTTTCAAATTAACTTTCGCATTCGTTGGCACAGCATATTCAATCTTCGTAATAGGATTGAATGGATTGGGATAATTCTGGCGAAGCTCATATTCATTCGGCACTAACGAAAGATTTGCATCAACAGCATCAATAATCTTGCATCCGTATTTGTAAATATTCAATCTATATATTCCATTATCTTGATAATTTGGAATTAAGAGACTATCAACCTGAAACATATTGATATTTATATTAATTCCAGAGAGGAACATACTATCACATCTTACACCAAGATATTCTGGTTCGGGCCATCGGATAGTTGCATTTGCATCACTGTAATCCAAATGTATGAAAGAAAAAATGAATGTATCTTTTTTTACGATATTTTCCGGGACACCGCGAAAATCATAAGGATAGAATCCACAATATTGACCCATCACAGGAGTCCTTCTTGGAATATCGTACCATTTAGCCCCAAGACGGGCGAATGGATCATTACATACTCCCCCCTCTTGAATTTTTGGATTTAAGCTGTCCTTGCCATATGTAGCATTAATGTGATTACCAAAATAAAGTGTAACAGTATCACCCATCGGTGCATCGTCCCAGATTTTTATCCAAAACTCGGATGACAATTGTGCCGATGCATCGTCATTTATGAAAGCAATAATACAAATTACAACATAGCGAAGATGGAAGATTTTTGAGAGTTTCATTTTATGATGACCATCTTTCTTATTTGTGTAAAGTATTTCCTCGGGTCGCTTACACTTGTTGCTTCTAATCTGTAGTAATACACACCACTTGGGGTGTTATTAACATTCCATGTTGCCGACTTGAATCCGGCTTGTTGAACTTCATCTACCAATGTAGTGACGACTTGCCCCAGTACGTTACTTACGTTTAATGTTACTCGACCGGTAAAAGGTAGTTGATATTCGATCGAAGTTATCG
>JACQYX010000157.1 GCA_016207985.1 Ignavibacteriales bacterium
CCGATATCCAATATCTTGATACAGATAAGAACGACGATTTCATATTGATTCCGGGCGAGGAAGTTACCGACCGTGCTGAAAATAAACCGGTTCATCTTAATGGCATAGGTATCAAAGAACAAGTTGCACCGCAAGGTGGTACTACGATTCTTGAGACTATTCAGAACGACATCGATGCGATTCATGAAGCAGGGGGAATCGCACAAATCAATCATCCAAATTGGAGATATTCCTTCAACGATACGGTATTGTCGGAAGTGAAGAATGTTAAACTTCTCGAGATTTATAATATTCACGTAGAAAACAATAACTATTCTGCAGGAGGTTATCCCGGTATGGAGAAAATATGGGATAAAGTATTATCGCGAGGAGTTCTTTTGTATGGTGTAATCTCTGACGATGCTCATGATTATCTTGGAGAATTTACCGCCGATAAATCACCGCCGGGAACGGGATGGATTATGGTTCGTGCCAAAGAATTAACTGCTGAAGCGATCACAGCTTCACTCGAGAAGGGAGATTTTTACGGCACAGTTGGAGTGCGTTTAAAAGACATTATAATCACCGATGATGAATATACTCTGGAGATTGAACCATTTGGTGATGCGAAATACACAACACTGTTCATCGGGAAGGATGGTAAAATTCTAAAGGAAGATTTCAGTACCACTGCGACATATCATTTTAAAGGTGATGAAAAATATGTGCGCGCCAAAGTAATATGCTCAAGTGGTGATTTCGCAATTACACAGCCAGTATTCATCAAATAGAAAACATATTAAGTGAAGCTAAGAGTGCAAATGCATTTTCAGGGTATGACTCTAAACATACCCAACGTTATAAATAGAAAGCTGATATATTGTATAGTAGCTATTGTCCTATCGTTGCACGCATCTGCCCAAACCGATAGAGTGATAAAGATTGCTTGCATCGGAAACAGCATTACATATGGTGCTGGTATTCAAGATAGAGAAAGAAATTCCTATCCGGCTCAGTTGCAGCAAATGTTTGGGAAGAGATGGGAGGTCAGGAATTTCGGTCTGAACGGGAGAACACTCCTCAAGAAAGGTGACTATCCTTATTGGAATGAGAGGGAATTAATCGAAGTGAAAGAATTCAATCCAAACGTAGTAATAATTATGCTTGGCACGAATGATACAAAACCTTGGAATTGGAAATACAAAAATGAATTCGTCTCCGATTATGAAAAATTCATCGACGAGTTTCAAAAAATTGAATCCCATCCTCTAATCTACATTTGTATTCCCGTTCCTGCTTTTCCGGGAGATTGGGGTATCCGTGATTCCATTATTAGAGTGGATATAATTCCATCCATCAAACAAATTCAGAGAGAAAAAAATGTTTCTCTCATCGATCTTTACACACCCTTCACGGGTAAGTCGGAATTATTTCCTGATGAAGTCCACCCCAATCAAGATGGAGCACGACTCATAGCACGCGAGATCTATAATATTTTATATCAGGATTACCATCTCATAAAATCCCCACCCGCTATTTATCCCATTCCCACAGTACGACAGCTTGAATGGCAAAATTTGGAGTACTACTGTTTCCTTCACTTCACAACCAACACCTTCACCGATAAAGAATGGGGATATGGCGATGAACCTGAGTCAATCTTCAATCCGGTGGAGTTCGATGCGGAACAGATCGTTCGTGTCGTAAAAGATGCAGGGATGAAAGGGCTTATAATTACGGCGAAGCACCACGATGGTTTTTGCCTTTGGCAGTCGAAATACACTGAACATTCCGTAAAGAACAGTCTCTGGCGTGACGGCAAAGGCGATGTTGTCGAGGATTTATCGGATGCTTGTAAAAAATATGGATTGAAGTTCGGCGTTTATCTCTCGCCATGGGATCGTAACCACAGAGACTACGGTAAATCCGAATACCTTGAATATTATAGAAACCAACTGCGTGAGCTGCTAACGAACTATGGTGAGATTTTTGAAGTTTGGTTCGATGGAGCTAACGGCGGCGACGGTTATTATGGTGGTGAACATGGAACTAGAATGATCGACCGGAAAACTTATTACGATTGGAAAGAAACATGGAAAATTGTCAGAGAATTGCAGCCCAATGCTGTTATGTTCAGCGATGTCGGTCCGGATATCCGGTGGGTTGGAAACGAAAATGGATATGCAGGCGAAACATGCTGGTCGTTGTACGGTCCCGCGGGTAAACAGAACGATGAGCCGGCACCTGGATACACAAAATATAAAGAAGCGATTGAAGGACATAGAGATGGGAAATTATGGCTCCCAGCCGAATGTGATGTATCTATTCGCCCCGGATGGTTTTATCATGAACGTGAAGATACACTTGTAAAATCGGCAAAGAAATTATTCGATCTGTACCTGCAATCTGTTGGTAGAAACGGTTCGCTTTTACTGAATATTCCACCGGACCGGCGAGGTCGGTTTAACAAGAAAGATATAAAGGTACTCATGGAGTTTAAGAAACTCCGTGATGCAGCATTCGCCTCCAACCTCGCAAAAGGTGCAAACGTAACAGCGAGCAATTATAGATATAACGATATTCATTTCAGTCCGGATAATGTTCTTGATGATGATAAGAATTCCTATTGGGCGACGGATGATTCTGTAATTTCTGCGTCGTTGCTGATCGATTTTAAAAGACAGATTACGGTTGAGAGTGTGTTGCTGCAGGAATATATAGCACTTGGTCAAAGGATTGAGTCGTTTATAGTCGATGGTTGGGATGGAAAAGCATGGAAGATACTCAGTTCCGGTACAACAATAGGACACAAACGGATTCTCGCATTTTCGGAATATAAGGTGAGTAAGATTAGGTTGAACATAATTAAGTCAAAATCCAGTCCGGTGATTTCAAATGTTGAAGTTTATTAACGTTAATAGAAATCAGCGGTCAATTTCATGAAAGGAATTATCTTCAACATTCAGCGCTACTCAGTGAACGATGGACCAGGTATCCGCTCGACTGTTTTTCTCAAAGGTTGTCCGCTTCATTGCAAGTGGTGCCACAATCCCGAGTCGATTTCGCTTGAGAAGGAATTGATCCTCCGTGAAGATCGCTGTATCCGATGTGGTGAATGCTTCTTGACCTGTAATTACTTTGCCGTGAACAATGTAGATGGTAAATATATTACCGATCGCGGAATCTGCGCTCATTGTGGCAGATGTGTCGAAGTTTGTTTTGCAGAAGCACGTGCAGTTGTCGGTAAGGAAATGTCGGTTGATGAGGTTATAAAGGAAGTTGAAAAAGATATTATCTTCTATAATCAATCGGGCGGTGGAGTAACTTTTTCCGGCGGTGAGCCGTTTCTACAACACGAGTTTCTTATTGAGCTTCTCAGAGCGTCCAAGCAAATAAGTCTTCACACCGCTGTAGATACTTCAGGATATTTTTCTTCCGAGATTCTCCAAATGGCAAATCAGTATATCGATCTTTACCTCTACGACGTTAAAACATTGGACGATACTATCCATAAAATGTTCACAGGTGTTTCCAATAAATTAATTGTCGATAATCTCAGAAGACTTGTCGAATGGGGAAAGCAAACCATCGTTCGCGTTCCAATCATCCCGACAATCAATGATCGTTTGGAAGAGATTCGGGAAATCGGTAATTTCATCAAGAGTCTTGGTGGTATCTATGAAATCCATATTCTCCCATACCATAAAACAGGTGTCGAGAAATATCATCGGCTTGGACAACAGTATTGTATGGAGTACGCTGTTCAGCCGACGCAGGATAATTTGAATATCTTTGCAGATGAATTAAAGAAGTATGTACCAGATGTTAAAATAGGTGGATGAAAATAATCAGTCGGATTTTATCCGAATTTGTTTGCCATAGCATCACTATTTATGGTGATGCGATACTATGATAATAAAAACGACTATGACAGAAAGAGTTAAAAAACTACGTGAACAAAGCTTGAATGCTATTCCCACTATTTCACCTGAAAGAGCGCAAATAGTGACCCACTTATACCAAACACTTTTTCAAAATGAGTCGCACTTTCCGGGCTCAGTTGAAATGAAGCGGGCTTTAACATTTAAAACAATCTTAGAGAAAAAAATAATTTGTGTTAATGATGACGAATTAATCGTTGGTGAGCGCGGACCCGCACCTAAAGCTACATATACCTATCCGGAAATCTGCTGTCATAGTCTGGAAGATTTAGACATATTGCATAATCGTAAACATACCTCTTTCAAAGTTGACGATGCAACACGCAGACTTTTCAGAGAAGAAATAATTCCATTCTGGCATGGTAAAACAATCCGAGAGAAGATATTCCGTGAAATGACTGATGAGTGGAAATGTGCCTATGAAGCTGGAATATTTACAGAGTTCATGGAGCAGCGCGCACCTGGCCATACCGTGCTTGATGATAAAATTTACCGCAAAGGTATGCTTGAATTCAAAAAAGATATTGAACGAAGTTTGAGATCGCTCGATTTTAAGAACGATCCCGAAGCAAAGAAGAAAGAAGAAGAATTAAAAGCTATGAGCATCTGTGCCGATGCAATTGTTACACTTGCCAATCGTTACGCCGATAAGGTGCATGAGCTTGTATTAAAAGAAAAAGATTTAAAGCGAAAGAACGAGTTAGAAAAAATCGAGCAGGTATGCCGGTATGTCCCTGCCAATGCATCCCGAAATTTCTGTGAAGCATTACAAGCTTACTGGTTTGTCCATCTCGGGGTTATCACAGAGCTTAATCCGTGGGATGCATTCAATCCCGGGCACCTCGACAGACATCTCTATCCATTCCATAAAAAAGGAATTGCTGACGGCACACTCACAAATGAGCAAGCCAAAGAATTATTACAATGCTTCTGGATAAAATTCAATAACCAGCCCGCACCTCCCAAGGTTGGTGTAACCGCTGCAGAGAGCTCAACTTACACCGACTTTGCCAACATCAATTCTGGCGGCATCATGGCTGATGGTAGCGATGGAGTCAATGAATTGACTTATCTCATACTTGATGTAATTGATGAAATGCGACTGGTTCAACCAAGCTCTAACATTCAGCTAAGAATGGCGGAACGAGCGGCTGTGTGGAAACGGGTGCTTTCGGAAAAGAGAGTTACATTCTTACCGGCTATTTTAATATCCCAAAAGTTTTTGAGATCACTCTTAACAACGGTATCGATCCAAGGACCGGTAAGAAGATCGGCATTGAATCCGGAAATCCATCTTCTTTCAGATCGTTTGATGAATTAATGAATGCCTTCGAAAACCAGATAAAGTATTTCATCGATATCAAGATACAAGGAAACGACGTCATCGAGCGGCTCTACGCTGAGCAGATGCCAGTACCGTTCCTTTCTATTCTGATTGATGATTGCATTGTTAAAGGCAAAGATTACAACGATGGCGGTGCACGTTACAACACGAACTATATTCAAGGTGTTGGAATCGGGACGATTACCGATTGTCTTTCCTCGATAAAGTATCATGTGTTTGATAAGAAAGCGTTATCCATGTTGGATATGCTGACGATACTCAAAGCTGATTTCGAAGGACACGAAAGAGTGCGCCAGCTTTTATTGAAT
>JACQYX010000158.1 GCA_016207985.1 Ignavibacteriales bacterium
AAAAATGATTCACTTGAATATTTCCTCTTAATTGAGAGGGCACCCTTTACATCGACGTCGAATAGCATATACTTTCCCGTTGCGAACGCTTTATCGACCTCACTCTTCAACGAGCCATAGTAATCGGAATAGATTTGTTCCCACTCAACTAATTCATCGCGTTGGATTTTTTCCTTGAATTCTTGTGCATTGATAAAAAAATAATCTCTGCCGTCAATTTCAGATTCTCGTTTTGTTCGTGTAGTTGCCGAGACTGAGAACATCAGCTCAGGATGTCTTTTTAAAATCTCACGTGCGATAGTGGTTTTTCCGCACCCGCTGGGTCCGGAGATAACTATCAGTTTTATCCGAGACATATTTGGATTAAGCGATAAATTTGTTTCTTCAACGATTAGTAATGGTAAACCAATGTCACCCATTATTCGATGTTTTGTAACTGCTCTCGAATTTTTTCGAGCTCTTCTTTTATTCCGACTACAAGATATGCAATCTCGGCATTATTTGCTTTCGAGCCAATGGTATTCGCTTCACGATTCATCTCCTGAACGAGAAAATTTAATTTTCGCCCAGACGGCTCATTGTCGACAAATGCTTCAAAGAAAAACTTGTTGTGACTTCGAAATCGAACGCACTCTTCAGTGACGTCAAGTTTATCGACCATTAACGCGAACTCCAGCTCCAATCGTTTATTATCGATTATCGATTGGTCCACAGAAAGTTCCTTAACTCGTTGCTCCAGTCTTAAACGTTCTTCAGGTAATCTTATTTTTGCTGTACGCTCGATTGTATCGATCGATTGATTGATAGCACTGATTCGTTCATTCAAATCTTTCATTAATTCACTGCCCTCTTGCAGACGCATGGAAGCTGCTTCATCAAGTGCAATACGCAAAGCTTCTTTGACCAGAGACCATTCTTTTTCATCGCCCTTCTCAAATTCATTTATCTCAATTATATCGGTGAACTTCAGCAAATGATCGAGAGTTATCTTCTCTTTAAGTTTTACAGCCTGCCGAAGATCGCTCAGAAGTTTGTAATAAGTTTTAGCTGCCGTACTGTTTATCTTTAATGGCACTTCGTTTGTATTTTCATGGATGATGCTCAGAGCAACGTTGATTTTGCCCCTGGCGAACTTTGAGCGAATGAATTCTTTCACCTCGTTCTCTCGGAGTGTCATAGTGCGTGGTAATCTTGAAGCCATCTCGAAATAACGGCTGTTGACGGTCCTTATCTCCGCTATTGCAGTGATATCGTCCTTCGTCACTTCACCCCGACCATAACCAGTCATGCTTGAAATCATAGAAATTCAGCCGTTTTTTCAGAAAAATGCTATATTAAGTTACGAAATATTCACACACCCGTCAAGGAAAACATTTTCACATTCTTTTCACGTAACTGTGCACGCTATATCTTTAATCTCTTTGAGAAACAAAAAGCTTTTCAATATATTGTGAATAAATTTAATTGTTTATACACATGCCCGTAAACTATTTTACTCTTAAAGCACTAAGCGGGGAGCTGCATTCTATTCTTCAGGGTGCAGTAATAAAAGAAGTATTCACTCAGCATCGGAATGAATTGTTGATTACTTTTGACTGTTCACCCAATCACAGTGCAAAAGAGCAAATAAAAACACTTTTTACATCCGTAGAACCGAAATTTAACTACATTTTTCTTCGTGAAAATGTTTCGCGGGCTAAAAAGAATTCTGTCGATCTTTTCACAGAGATTCTTGAATCTACCGTTCAACAAATTTCTATCCATCCCGTCGATCGGATACTTTTTATGGATTTGCAACCGACCAAACGACTTCTCATCCAGCTCTATAATACTATCGAGAGTAATATTTTCCTAATCGATGATAAGTATTCTATTATCGAAGCGTTCAAGAGGAATAAAGCTTTACGTGGAAGTGTATTTCAATTTCGAGCTGGCAGAATATCTGAAATCTTCTTTTCAGATCCGGACGATTTTATTAAAGAGCTTAAAAGCAAAAGTGCTCTTGATATTGATTTAAGGTTGAAACAAATGTTACCGGCATTAGGATCGACTTATATACATGAAATATTGTATCGCACACAAGTTTCTGGAACGGTACAGGAATTAAGTACAGAAAAGTTATATACAATATGGAGCGAGCTCAATAAAATCTTTCTTGAGCTGTCGAATCCGGAACCGATGATTGTATATGCTGAGGGAGAGGAAAAAATTCTTTCACTTATCAGACTCGATCACCTTGCTGATAAAAAGGGAGATAATTATTCTTCGGTGAACGAATCGATAAGATCATTTATCGCTAAATCATTCCATTTAAAAAGCTTCGAAATGGGAAAAATTGAATTGTCGAAAAAACTTCGAGAAGATTTAGAGCAATCGGAGCGAACACTCATTAAAATGGAAGAACAAAGATCGAAGACTGACAAAGATTATGAAAAATGGGGGAGAATGATTTTGGCAAATCTTTATATAATAAGGAAGGGAATGAACCATATTGATTTGCCCGATCTCATTGAGGGTGCAAAATTGGTTCGAATTCAACTCGATCCGGCAATCACACCAATGAAAAACGCTGAAAAGTATTTTGAAAAAGCAAAGAAAGCGAAGGTTGCAGATGAAGAACTTAAGGATCGGTTCAATCGATTTCAAAATAAATTAACGGTGTTAAGAAAATTCCTGAGTGAACTTGAAAATTGTTTAACAGACGATGATCTGAAAACCTTTATCACAAAAAATCGAGAGAGATTAAAAGGGATGAAACTATTGAAAGAAAAAAAAGAAGATGTTGTGCCGCCGTTCAGAATATTTAATGTAGTGGGAAGTTATGAGGTATGGGTCGGGAAAAGCAGCAAGAATAACGACCTCTTGACAATGAAGTATTCCAAACCCAACGATGTTTGGTTTCATGCAAGAGGAGCAAGTGGCTCGCATACGGTTCTGAAGGTCAAAGGTGGTGTCAAAACTATTCCCAAAGAAGCTATTCGGCAGACGGCGAGTATAGCGGCATACTACAGCAAAATGAGAAAAGCCAGCACAGTGCCAGTGGCATATTGTGAACGAAAGTATGTACGAAAAACGAAAGGTGCACCCGAAGGCACGGTCGTTTTAGACAGAGAGGAAGTTATTTTTGTTACACCATCTCTGCCTTGAAAATTCAGAAAATTCTTTGTATACTCAGTAACATTATTAAATGCTTTTTCTAAGTTCCACCTTCATTGTTATAATTATCACAAATTTAAGGAATATAGCCATGAGGTCTATAATTATTGTTATTCTCTCTATTATATTTTCTGCATTGGTATTTAGTCAAACTGATTCACTCCAACCGGCATCGTCTTTCGATTATGAATTGTATCTATCGGGTGGCAGTAGCCTTCCATATCTCCCGAGTGAATTTGGGGATTACTGGGATCCGGGATGGAATGGAAATTTCGGATTTGGATTATCGTTTTCATCAGGCGACATCGGATATAGCGCAGTCTATGCGATGGCTGATTATAACCAGTTTGGATTTAATGAATCGGCATATCGTGATGCAATCGGAAAATCGAGTCCAGATACAGTCATCAAAGGCGGCTCGGTAAATTCATATTCGTTCACGATTAATTATAAAGGGAGTATCTCAACAACAAAGCGATCCATAGCGCCATACTTTGTCGTCGGCTTTGGGTATATGCTGCTCACATCGGATATGGTTACAATCAACAACAGGAAAATGTTTACAGTTGAAGGTGAAACTATCTCAACGTTTACTTGGTCGTTCGGAGTTGGGATTGAGATACCTGTGAGCGATAGGTTGGCGGGATATATTCAAGGAAAATCTGTTATCGGTATCTTTGACCGACCGAGGCAATACTTCCCAATGAGTGCGGGAATTAAGTTAACATTATGATAAAGTATAAGCCGGAGGTTTTAGTTAATGTCGTGCGGCATAATTCTTACTTATGTCGCATTTTTATATTCCTCATTTAGTAATTTAAACGGTGCGTATCTATATACTTAGACACGGTGATGCTCAAGCTGCCGGGTACAATGATGCGGATCGACCACTGTCCGATGTTGGTTGTGATCAAGCCAGGTCAGCGGTAAACCTCCTGCATAAACTTGTTTCAAACGTCGATATTATCCTAAGCAGCCCGCTCCTTCGTGCGAAACAAACTGCCGATATTGCTCTGGTAAGTTTTTCCTCGAGCAAGCTGCTGATCACTCAACACTTAGTCGTTGGCAGCGATCCCGAGCAATTAGTCAAATACATTAACTCATTTTCGAGGGAAAATATTCTTCTGGTGGGTCATGAACCGCACCTAAGCTCGTTCATTGTTTCATTAATTGGAGGAACTGGTTCGATCCATTTAGAAATGAGTAAAGCGGGACTTGCATGCGTTGAGACACCATTACCCATTAAGCTAGGGAATTGCACGCTACGCTGGTTATTATCTTCTAATGAAATAAATAAACTAGTGAGTCTAAAATAACGAGAGTAATAAGTGAAGTAAGATCATTCACTCAAAATTGAATTTTTACCTATGTCGCACGATAAAGCTGCTTGATTGAGAAGATTAAGAAGATCTGTTTTCTCCTTGAATGTCTGTTTCGTTATAGTTGCTGAGATTTTACCGAGGGGTCTATACGTAACCCCAGCTTGTGTGTGTGCGACACTATCTTGTTCTTCGGTGATTTTTTTCTTGAATGCCCAAACATCATCGAACTTATCGTTAAACTTACTGTATCGTGCCACAATCTTACGCTTAATCCAATCTCGTAAATTGTCGCTGTCAACGTGAACTGTCGCATCTATTTTCCCATCGTAGTTATCGTCTGCCCAATGATTGAAAATGATTTTACAATGACCAACATACAATTCGAGGTCAGGCATCGATAGTTTTTGACCCCGAACCGGATAACTTTCGGGGATTTTATCATCTAAAAAAGGCGCAGCTCCATCAACAAGTGCCATATAATCGATTTTCCCATCATTATTACGATCAAACACATATCCCCATGTTGTTACTTTACCAAGCTTTGGTTCGGCGCCGTCGAAATCGAGAATTCGATAAATTTCTTTGTTAGGATTTTCAATTTTCTGATTGGTAATGGCAGCGATGAATATTTTTTTCTGACCTTTATAACCGAGGAATGTAACATAGACATTCGAAATCTTTTGCTGACATAGAATTTCTAACTGGACGTCGATTGCAGGATATTCGCCGATCGAATCGGCCGTAGGGTAGAACTCGATTATGTTTTGATTTCCCTGACCAAAGTTAATAGTCGGAATTAACCAGAGGAAACAAGCTATTGCTATAATGAAATATTTCATATTAAATGACCTTAGGTAATTTTCACTTTTTATCATCTTCAGTAAGTAGCATCATATGCTCGATGCCAAGTTTCCGCAATAAGGCTCCCGGTTCAAGGGATTTTCCGGTCGCATTCCGGATTCGCTCGTACCATTCGGTTGTTTCACCGGTTAGATACAGATTATCGGTGAGCCATTGTGATATTTCAGGATTTGATATCTTTTCGTCTCCGAATTTGCTCGCTAGCGCTTCGTGTAACTGTGCTGCGATCATTTCACTCAGTATATGATTCTGAAAAGTACATGGTTCACTGATATATTGAGGAACCAACTCGAATACTTGCGGAATTTTTTCATCAATGGTCGAATTAAATATTCTCTTAAATACTTCCCGTTCAAGTGAATCGACGGAAGCAGAAGGATTTCGATAAAGCTCATACTCGATATACAATGGTTTCAGGGATCTACGCAGTTGGACGATTGCATTCGCATTTCGCCTCGTGATATATTGCTTGAATTCTTTGCTCTTTACTCCGGTAAATTTTGTTAGCCACAATGAATCATCTAAAAATAAGGCATGAGTTTTAGCGGTACCATCGTCGAACGAAGGATTGTAACTGCCCAAAACGCACCCATAACATTTTAAAATCGGAAAATCTACATTAGCTAACTTGCCACGAAGTGCATGTCCATAATCGTGAAAGACTTTTTTATAGGAATGCATTCCACTGGTTGGAGAAAGCAGCATTCGAATATCCGTTGGAATTTTTATATTTAAACACGCTGTCGTATAAGCATCTTCCTTAATATATTCATTTATACCAAGAATATCGATATTAAATCCAATTCCCTTTTCAAATCGATGAAGTATGTTTCTCATCGAATCTGCAGGAAAATATTTATTCGGCAATATTGGTATGTCTTTACTAATAAACTCAACATCCCATGGATCCAATTCCCTTTGGCGAAGTTTCTTTTTTGTTGAAGTCAGAATCTTCACGTATTCACGGCATGATAATTCTTCAGTTGAATTCAAAGTTTTCAGAAGCCATTTTTCGTCGATTGCCTGAAGGTATAAAGTGAGCGAATAGTAGTTTGCAAATCCGACTGCTTGTGCTTTTATATTCCTCAATGTGATTATATTCAATAACTCTGGTACTAATATTTGGTGGTGCTTGATGCCCGTCTCCCATAACTTTTTTCGCCGCTTACTATTCTTTTCATTCCGAAGTTTTGAGCTGAATTCGGAAGCTGAAATTGATACACCTCCATAATTATATTTTATGTTTGATATTTGTTGTCGAAGTGTGTTCTGAAATTTTATTATTTCCGGATCGAATTCTATCATACCTCCGATAAATGCACGATACCACAATTCCAGACGGCGAGCAAGGAGTTTATCGGCAAGCGTACCCGACCGATTTCGCCATTCTACGATAATTTTATGTGCGGTTGAATCGAGAAATATTGCAGCGAGCTTCGCTCTTGAAGAATTAAGATCGTATGGACCTTCCTTTGAGAGCATATTCCAACGGGTGAGCTGAATCTCAGTGCACGCTGTCTCATATCGTCTCTCGAGGGAATCAAGATAAACGTACAGCTCATCCTTAGATGTCACTAACGGTTTTTTTATCTCCTTCTTTGAACAGGAGATGAAAAGTGCAACAAGACAGATTGAGATCAAGAAAAATAATATAAACTTCGAGTTCATCTAAGAGTTAGGAGCATCGTTGTAATTTCGTTGGATAGTAAGATAGTGAATATTTTTAGGATTTGCCATGACTTCGAGGTATGATCTCTAAATACCTTCGACAAGGATCATTTTGCTTTTTGCAGTTTCATGACGCAGTTTCTTTGGCTCGGCATATTCGGGGGAAGACCACCATTTTTTTGCCTGTGTGGCTGTTGGAAATTCTAATATTACGAGTCGTGTTGGCGACCAGTCGCCCTCGAGCATCTCTACAGGATTTCCCCGAACAATATATTTTCCATCGTAAGCGGTGATAGTTATTGCTGCGGATCTTTTATATTCTTCGTACCGGACGGGATCGGTGACAGATATATCGACAATTACATATGCAGGCATTTTTTAAAATCCTTTTCTAAAAGTAAAACATAAATCTCAATTATTATCATTTTCTATCTTCACTAACGGTTACGGGATGGTTTCATTCAGGAAGCGGTGGTTCCTGATACCAATGGAAATCTCGAATTGCAAATATGATTCCAGCTATTACCGATGCGATACAAATAAATAATCCAGCAATGAATACACCGTCGCCCAGTGGCTCTGCCGTTTCGAGGTTACCCGCCAATAACCAGCTCCAATCGTGAATGAGTCCTTTACCGATGAGATGAAGCTTCCGATATGGTGCATCTTTGATATACACACTTACATTGATCATGCTTTCACCAAGCCAGAAACCAGCGAATGCGGCGTTTGTGATATTTTGCCTCGCCGCTACGATAACCAATGCAAGAGGGACGAGACATTGAAAGAGCGATCCACCCAGGAAATATACCCACCGCCCAAACACTTTGAAGAAAAAATGTCCGGC
>JACQYX010000125.1 GCA_016207985.1 Ignavibacteriales bacterium
CATGACCGATAAACGAGATAAGACGGCATTCGCTCGTGCAGAAAAATCGGTGATTGAAGTTGAAGAAGCTGCAATCGAGCTTGGCGGTACCATTACCGGTGAGCATGGTGTTGGATTATATAAGAAGCGCTTACTGGAAAAAATGGTCGGCTCACCATCTATGATGATGATGAGGAAATTAAAACAAATGATGGATCCGAATAACATTTTGAATCCCGGAAAGATATTCGACTTAAGACCGAAATGCGAAGGACCGCTACCAACTGATAGAGAGCAGATAAAGAAATTTGAAGATGTGGCGTGGATATAAAAACAATTCAAAAGTCAAAATGAAAAATGCAAAAAGGGAGTATATAGATTATGTCTGAATGTCCATTATGTAATAATGCTGCTAATTTGTATAACACGAAGGATTATGAAAGAATTAAATATTATAAATGTGAGAGATGTGGGAACTATTCAATTACAGATGATATTCTTCACTTTATTCAGTCTAAATACTCTAAAAAAAATCATATAATTTCAGGTTATATAAGATGGCAGAATGAAGGTAGAAAATCTCCTGTTATTCTATCTACGGGGCTTATTGACGAAATATTTTCTTCTTATCCGTATCCAAAAACTGTTACTGAGAAGGTCGAAAGATTATTAATTGACCTTGCGAATCAATCAAAACGACCTGGTCAAATTATTCAGATTAATTTAGAACATTCTTATCCTTTAATATTTGCAGAAGATTATCGAGAACTTGATTCACTTTTTGACTATTTAGTTTCAAGAAACGAATTGGAAATCCGCCCAAAACCAATCAAGCATTCGTCGCAATGTGGTTTGGCCAACCCGACAGAGTTGAGGGCATGAAAAATGTTTTTGAAAATGGTATCAAAAAGGCAGTGGATGATGCTGATACATCGCCAAAATATAATGCATTGAAGATTGATCTATTAGAACATAATGATCCAATAGACCAGAAGATTTTAGTTGAAATCCGAAGAAGTAGATTTGTAATCGCAGACTTAACAGGAAATCGTGGTGGAGTTTACTTCGAAGCAGGTTACGCTCTTTCTCTCGGCATACCAGTCATCTGGATTTGTGAGAAAGGGACAAAAGTACATTTTGATGTTGGACAGTTTTCCCGCATTGAGTGGGAGACTATTGATGATCTATATGAAAAGCTAAAGAGAAGAATAGAAGGGAGTATTTTTTAATTTTGGATTTTGAATTTTTAATTTATTACAGGATACTCCCATGAATCTTATTCAATCCACACTTATACATAAACTTCGTTTACCCCGAAAGCATTCAGATGCTAAGCTACCTGCATTAATCATGCTTCATGGACGCGGGGCAGATGAAGACGATCTCTTGGGACTTGCAGATTATCTCGATGAGCGATTATTTATCATAAGCGTGAGAGCACCATTCCAGTTTGCCGATACAGGTGGATTTACATGGTTTGAAATCGAGGATATAGGTAAACCGGAATCGAAAATGTTTGCCGAGAGTTACCAAAAGCTTATGCAATTCATTATCGATGTGAGGAAAGGTTATCCTATCGATCAAGAAAGAATATTTTTATTCGGTTTCTCAATGGGTGCGATGATGTCTTATGTTGCCACTCTTACACAGCCAGATCTGTTTAAAGGAGTGATCGTAAATAGCGGGCTAATCCCCGAAGGAAGCGGATTAAAATATGAATGGGGAAAAATAAAAGGCAAGCCATTTTTCGTGGCACACGGAGTAAACGATTCGATTGTTCCTGTTGCTTTTGCAAAACGTGCAAAAGAACTCCTTGAAAAAGCAAGTATAGACCTCACTTATCGCGAATACGAAATGGATCATCAGATTGCCGAAGAGAGTTTGGGGGATATTATCAAATGGATGGATAAACATTTATAAAAATGATCTCTAAGGTGTGTGCAATTAAGCAAGTCCTAATATCTGATGCCAAATAATCTTGCATGAACAATTTACCATCACAAATCTAATACATGATTCCTCTCCGTGACTCGAATCCCTCACGCACATTTCCATTTGTGAATTACACACTTATCGGCTTGAATGTGATTGTATTTCTCATTGAAGTCTCAATGGGTGATGGGATGGAAAAGTTAATATTTTACTTTGGACTTATTCCCTCATCATTCGTTACCGATATCCAGACATTTCAGATTGGGGTTGGAACAATTCTTCCATTAATAAGCTCAATGTTTCTTCACGGCGGTTGGATGCATTTAATCGGGAACATGCTCTTTCTTCATATCTTTGGTGATAATGTTGAAGATCGCTTCGGGCGTTTCAAATATTTAGTGTTTTATCTAATTGCAGGTTTAGCAGCGGCAGGCACACAGCTTTATATGTTTCCCGAATCCGAAGTACCGATGATTGGTGCGAGTGGTGCAATCGCGGGTGTTTTAGGTGCCTATGTGTTCATGTTTCCAAGAGCAAGAATTGCAACTCTTATCCCGATCTTCTTCTTTTTTCAAGTCGTAGAACTTCCAGCGTTTATCTTTCTTGGAATCTGGTTTGTGATGCAAATATTCAGCGGTATGTTCACTCTTGGTATAGGTGCGGATGCCGGCGGTGTAGCATGGTGGGCACATATCGGCGGATTCCTTGCACGAGCTGCGTTCCTTCCATTCTTGAAGAGGCGTTCATGGCGTTAAGCGAATCTCAGAAGCAACATCTCAACGATATCTACAATAAATGTCTTAGCTGCGGATTATGTCTGCCGACTTGCCCGACATACAATCTCGATCTCCGTGAGGAATCATCTCCACGCGGTCGTATCCGATTGATCCATTCAGCACAAAATGATAAACTAGATTTTTCAAAATTCTTTGTTGACGAGATGTACTTTTGTTTAGATTGTCACTCGGACAAAGAGAGCCGCCCGGCTCTTGAGGTTATATCAAAAGAGTGGACTAAAAAATGCGATTGATCAATCCGGTATCTTGCAGTTATTCTCGGAGAGGTTGCATCAGAAGCACCAGCTTCTACCGACTATAGATGATAATTTCTTTGACGAAGGAGTTGGTGAAATCATTGCACCGAAAAGTCAAGCTCGTGGTCGAGTTGCGTTTCTATCGGGCTGTATCATGAATGTCGCTTTCGCCGATGTGCATCGTGATGCAATCAAGGTTTTGCTGCTGAATGGATTTGAAGTCGTAATTCCAAAAGCACAGGTTTGCTGTGGCTCGCTTCATGCACACAATGGTGAGATTGAGCTTGCAAAATCTCTTGCCCGAAAAAATATTGAAGTCTTCGAGCGATTCCAGTACGATGCACTCGTTGTAGATTCTGCCGGCTGCGGTGCATTTATGAAAGAATACGGACGCGTCTTCTCTGATGAATCAGAGTATGCAGATCGAGCCAAGATTTTTTCAAATAAGATAAAAGATATCTCTGAATTCTTGATTGAAGTTGGATTGGCGAAACAGCCCAATGCACTTTGCCAACGAGTTACATACCACGAAGCGTGTCATCTTGTTCATACACAAAAGATTAGTCAGCAGCCGCGTAAATTAATTCAATCCATACCGGGGATCGAATTCATCGAGCTGGCTGAATCGTCGTGGTGTTGTGGAAGTGCGGGAATATACAATATCGTCAGGTTCGATGATTCGATGAAAATACTTGAGCGTAAAATGAAAAATCTCGAATCTACGAAAGCTGAAATCGTGGCGACTGCCAATCCGGGATGCCAGCTTCAATTACAGTATGGAATTAAAAAATACGGCTTAAAGATTGAGGTTTTACATCCCATCAGTCTTCTATCGAGGGCATATCACTGAGCATTTGACCCTTACTATGAATTCAATTATATTTTCCAGGATTATTATTTGAATAATTAACGAAAATTATACAAAGGAGTAGTTATGAAAATACACCGAATCGTTTTTTTCTTTGCTCTTGTTTCAATCTTCTCACTCGATCTGATTGCTCAAGAAAATCTACGCAACCAGCTTTTTGGAGAAGTAGAAAAAATGTTCAGTCAGGCACAGGAGAAGAAAGCAAACTTCTACGCCCCATCAAGTTATGCCAAGGCGATGGAGTATTACAACGAAGCTGATGATCATTATAAACGTGGGAAAAATTTAGAAGATATACGCGAGAGCATCAAGAATGCGGAAGCGTATTTCGCTAAAGCTCTCGATGCTTGTAAGTTAGGTGAGA
>JACQYX010000126.1 GCA_016207985.1 Ignavibacteriales bacterium
ATCATTTAAATAAATTCATATTTTTGCTAATCTATCATTTTTATCGTATATTTTCAATTGATTTTAGCGGAGTAGCTCAGTCCCAATTCGACTGCACTTAGCGATCCCGCGAAGCGGGTGAAGCTAAGTACATCGTCGAGTTGAGGATCCCGTTTCGATGGCAATCGGAACGGGATAGGTAACATCGATATTAAATATTCTGGCGGAGTAGCTCAGTAGGTTAGAGCAACGGAATCATAATCCGTGTGTCGGGGGTTCGACTCCCTCCTCCGCTACTTGTTTATCCTTTCAGAGCTTTTCTCGAAAGTTATTTATATAAGTTTATGACGGAACAACCGTTATTCCATTCATTCCAAGAATACATTCATAATAACCACCTCATCGAGCGTGGTGAGAAAATTCTCGTTTCTGTAAGTGGTGGTATCGACTCGATGGCTTTACTCGACTTATCAGCCAAGCTGAAAACTCGGCTGAAGATCGAAATTGCTGTCACACACTTCAATCATCAACTTCGTGGCAAGGAATCGGATGAGGACGAAGCATTTGTCCGGTCTGCCTCGAAAGAATACGGCTTCGATTGTTATGTTGAGAATGCCGATACGAATCGGATTGCTGAAAACGAGAAACTATCTATTCAAGAGGCAGCGAGGAATCTCCGCTATGCCTTTTTCACAAAACTTCGTCGCTCTATCGGTTTCCAAAAAATCGCAACTGCCCATAATGCCGATGATAATGCCGAAACGATCATTCTCAACATCCTCCGAGGCAGCGGTATCCATGGATTAACAGGTATACCTGCCTTTAAAAAGGATACACTTATCATCCGACCCTTGCTTTTTGCTCAAAGAGAAACAATTCGAGAATACGTAGAGAGCAACCAGATCAAGTTCAGAGAAGATTCCTCAAATTTGAAAAGCGATTATACCAGGAATTTCCTGCGTAACGAGCTTCTCCCTTTGATAAGAGACAACATCAATCCGAATTTTACCAAAGCTCTCGGACGAACGAGTGAAATCTTTAATCAGCTCGAAGAATATATTCAAAAAGAAATTGAAACCGTCTTAAAACAGATTATCATACTTCGAACAGATAATGAGATGGGTATCGATTTAGTGGTATTTCAAAATCAACCGGCATTCATTCAAGAACATCTCTTACTTTTTCTTGCAAAGGAATTTACTTCTTCTGAAATCGAATTCAATACTATAAAAAACATGTTGAGCATTTCACAGGCTGAAACCGGCTCGTATTGCTCACTGCCGATGGGGAAAGTCTTTTATCGAGACCGCAAACGCTTGATCTTCACGCATACATCTCATTTTGCACCATTTTCATACTCAATCAAGTTAGATACAAAATATAACTTCGGTACGTTCATTTTTGAATCATCAACTGCAGCGAGTCAAGAAATAACGAACGATCCAAATATTGAATATATTGACGGGGCAAAACTTGGAGACGACATTATAATCCGTTCATGGGAAGAAGGCGATCGATTCATCCCGTTGGGAATGAAAGAAGAAAAGAAACTTAGTGATTTTTTTATTGATCAAAAAATTCCATTATTTAAAAAGCATTCCATCCCCATTTTACTATCTGATGATAAGATTGTATGGGTTTGTGGAATAAGAATAGACGATAGATTTAAAATTACAGATCAGACAAAACATTATATCAGACTATACTATTCACCAAAGCCATGATAAAAAAATATATTAATATCGGTGCTGATAAATTCGAAATCTTTTTGACAGAAGATCAAATACAGAAACGCATCAAACGATTAGCCCGACAAATAAACGAGGATTACAAAGGCCGTGTTCCGATTTTCATCGGCATATTGAACGGCTCATTCATCTTTATGTCTGATCTTATCAGATACATTACAGTTGATTGTGAAGTTGATTTTCTAAAGCTATCGAGTTATGGCGATGCTAAAATCAGCTCTGGACACGTTACATTGCTTAAAGATTTAAATGCGACGATCGGCAACAGAGATATCATTGTTGTCGAGGATATTGTTGATTCGGGTTTGTCTATCGATTTTATAAAAAGACTCATCTGTCTTCATAAACCTAAAACATTCAAGATCGTATCGTTGTTGTATAAGAAAGAGGCGCTTAAAATTAATGTAAAAATTGATTATATTGGATTTAGTATACCGAACGATTTTGTAATCGGATACGGTCTCGATCATGCCCAAAAAGTGAGAAATTTAAGGGCAATTTACAAGTTGGTAAGTAAAACAGAGAATTGACAATAGACATAAGACATGGAAGAAAATAAAAACACGAAACGAACCGAACAACAAAGAAAGTTACCACGACCGAGAAGGAACAGAATGCCAAAAAAATCCATGAAAGGTGATGATGATTTGAATTGGGCAAAAGTGATGAAGGTTGTCCTTAGCTGGTCAGCGATAATTCTCGGTGTATTCATAATCATGACGCTTTTTCGTACACAAGAAGATACTGAGTACGAACTCGCCTTCACTGAGTACCAAAAGTTATTGAATGATAGCCAGATCGATGCCGCGGTCGTAAAAAAATCGGATATTGATAACTTCGAGCTGCATGGCTCATTGAAAAATCCACAGGAAGTTGTAACTGCGAGCGGTAAAACCGTTAAAATCGAAAGATTCACTGTTACATTACCTTACCTCGACGATAATGTAGTTAAAACCTGGAACGAG